>DASPSM010000868.1:0-5880 GCA_035623955.1 Planctomycetaceae bacterium | reverse complement strand
GATGATAGTGGTAGGGCGTGATGAGCGGCGGCCGTCGGGTGACGTCGCCGGGGGCCGCTTTGAATTCGTACGGCCGCCAGTGCGTGTCGGGAGTGATTTCCGGCTCGTCCGTGGCTTCGATGATCACGTCGAATCGCTCGCGGCCCACCGAGCCGAAGGCGCCGTAGCTGTTGACCAGGTGCCAGACGCTGTAGGACGTGTTCATCGCCTGATTTTCATCGATCAGATTGCGAGTAGGGGACACGCTCAGCCAGGCGATCGCGCCGGTAAAGCCGGCGAGCAGAACCGTTCTGGCGATCGAAGCTTTCCAGACTGGCGGCTGAAAGGCGAACCACCCCAGCCAGCGGCTCAGAAACGCGTCGTCGAAACAGGGAATGCACATCACCAGCGTCACCCAGTTGAGCCACGCCAGGTTACCGCTGGAAATCAGAATGCATTGAAACAAAATCGTGATCAGGCCGGCCGTCCGGCGAACCACGGCCGGACCGAAATAGCCGAAGGGGACGATCAGCTCGACGAAATGATTGAACAGGCACCCGCCGTAATGAAACGCGGGGGGCATGTGGTGGTAGTAGAAACTCAGCGGGTTCGGAATGGGCTGCGTTTCGTAGTGGTACACGAGGCAGGTCAAGTCCCGCCAGCACTCGTCGTGTCGGATCTTGATCAGCCCCGCGCCGAGCATCAGGCGAAACAGCATCCAACGCATCGCCCAGATCGCAATCCGCGGCGGGGGCGCAGTGCTCTTTTTGAGGCGCGGATCGAACGCCGGGACGAGGAAAAACGTCAAGAACGTCAGCTCCAGGAGCTGCGTCTCCCAGCCGTAGCCGTAAAACAGCTGCCCGGAATTGACCAGCGACAACTGAAAGAGCCACAGAGGCAGCAGCAGGAAGACATTGGCATACCCCGCCATCAGCACGACGGCCAACAGCATCCCGACCAGTCCCATCGCCCAGATCAGCCTGTCGGAGGCCCCCAAGTAGAACAGGCTCGGCAGATTCCAGAAGGCGGCCCGCCGGCCGTCGAAGTGACGCACGACGTCGTCGACAAAAGACCCGATCGGCAACAGGCCATCTTTGCCCCAGAGCGCGACGCCTTGAAAAAAGATGATCGCGAAGGCGACGAAGTAGACGAACCCCAGCCCCCGCACGAGCCACAGCCGCACGATCGCGTAAGAATCGGCCGGTTTCTTGTTGCCGACGAGGAACGAGTCGACGCGCTCGAAAACCGTCACGAGTGAACACTCCGTCGCTGGCTCGAGTCAGGTCCGAAACCCTCTCCCATTCCGATGGGAGAGGGCAGGGTGAGGGCGCATGCCGCCGCGCCATCGAACTTACGAAGTCGCGGCCCTCGGGGGCAAGACAGGGCTAAGGGCGACGCAGGTTCGACCCTCGATTGTGGCATCCTTGGCGCGTTCAGTTTCCCAAACCGACAGCTTCGCTGTCGTTCCGGAATACGACGGCAGAGCCGTCGGTTTGGGAAATGTGCGCCTCAACTCAAAATCCAGTGCGCAATGTTCAACTGCGCTCGCCCCTAATGAGAATTGTCGCCAGTGGCCAGCAGACGTGCGCCCATCCTGCGGTGAATGCTCGCAATCGAGCGATGCCTCACGACAGCCGGCGGCCGATGTCGCGCAGGCGGCTGAATTGCCGCACGAGCACGGGCAGGCTCAGCACTCCGGCCATGAACATCTGCACGTAGCCGAAGGTCGTGAAGATTCGTCCCGGATCGCTCGGGGCGGCCAGGCAGGTCCGCACCAGCGCGCCGCCCAGCAGACAGAGCGTGCACAAGTCGAGCAGGCTGAAATTCATCGCCTCCCAGTTGGCCAGGCGAATGTTCCAGCCTGCGACGCGCTCGTAGTGGCCGCGGATCGCCGCGGGGCTGCCGTCGCTGATCATCTCGACTTCGCGCTCCAGCTGGTCGTTGAGCCGGCCGTTGAGCAAGAGCGTTTTGCGACCATAGAGGCGACTCACCGAGAGGACCGCCACCATCAGCGCGAGCCCCAGCGGCAAAAGGAGTGGATCGCGAGAGAGGAGCATCACCAGGCCGCCCACCGTCGCGTAGAGCGCCTGCAAAGCGAAGGGGACGTCGCGCTCGAAGAAATTCACGACCTCCCGCGACAGAGCCGAGCGGGCCGCGACCCGCGAGACTTCGACATTCTGCCCGCGTTGCTTGAGGACCAGCCGCGTCGCCAGGTCGCTGTAAATCCTCGAAAACACGCGGGCATCGTACAGCCGGCGCGTCGCTCCCAAGAGCAAGACCAGAAATTGCTGCACGCCGAAGAACACGAGGCCGCGAGCCGACGAATGCAGCAGTCCGTCGATCGCATAGCCAAGCGCCCAAGGCGTCGCCAGCATGGCCACGTTCTCGAGGTTGAAGACCGCGTAGGTCACCAACAGCCGCCAGCGATGGGTGCGGCAGAGTGTCCGCAGCGAGCAAAAGCCCGGCTCGGCCGTGTCGCGCGCGTCGGCCAGGCTGGCTGAGTCGGCCGACGCTGCCGAACACGCATCGTCCGGCGTCGTGGACCAGGGCTCGTCCGCCTCGATCGGCGGGCACTCAATCGCTGCGAAACTCATCACGTCGCCGTCCCCGCCAGCAGTGCCGGCTGAAAGTCGTCGATGGATGTCCCGTCCGGCGCTCGCAGGGGTCGGACGCTCAGTGCCGAGCGGCCGCGCGAATTCCGCTCGACGGTGAGCCACTTCAGCACCGAGAGCGTGAGGTTGAGGCGGTCCCAACCCGGAGCACAATCGCCGATGCCCAAGGCCGCCTTCTGCAGGCAGCCCAAGAGCTTGTCCTTGTCGACCATCTCCAAATCGTCGACGGGCGCCTCCCGCACGAGGCGCTCCAGTCGCGGCAGGTTCCGCGCCAGCCCGCCGAAAAAGACTTCGTTGAAGTGCCCCTTGCCCGATCGTTCCCGAATGACCGCGGGGAGCACGTCGCGCATCGCGTCGGCCAGGATCGGTTTTTGTCGCCGCGGGTCGGTCGCCATTCGGCCTTGAAAGCCCAGGCAGAAGCGGACCAGGCGCGGATCGAAGAATGGTTGCGCCACGTGGACGCCCCGCGGCGCGCCGACCTCCCAGCAAAACGCGTCTCCGACGCCGAACTCCAACGCCTCGAGCGCGATCGAGAGGGCCAGCGGCCGGCAACGGCTCGATCGCTGTCGCAGGCGATCGACCGAACGCTGCCAAAGCCCCTGTCGCTGTGCGAACTCCGGCCGCATCCACGGGCCGATCGTGTGCCCCTGCTGCTTTTCCCACGCGATCAATCCGCTGCGCCACCAGCACCCCAGGCCGCCGCGCAGAACGGCGGGCAAAAGGTAGAGCAGTCCGTAGCGCTTCAAGTACCGCCAAGGTCCATCGCTGCGGGCGGCCGCCAACGTCGACGCCTCGCGCCAGGCCGCCAGCCAGCGCCGGTCGCGCAACAGGTCGTAAAGTTGAAACGGCTGCTGCCCGACGAACTCATCCGCCCCAAAGCCCGTCAGCAGGGTCTGCGCGCCCATGTCGGCCGCACATTCCAGCAGGCGGTGGCACATCGCCGACTGGTAGAACGAAAGGACCGGCTCGTCGGGGCTGGTCGCGTAGTGATACGCGTCAAAGTCGAGGCACTCGTCGCCGGGGAGCCGGTGCAGCGCCAGGCCGGGCGTGCCGACGACCGACTCGACGTACGGCCTCTCGCGCGCCAAGAGTTTCAGCCGCTCGTAGACGAGCGCGAGTCCATGCACATCCTCGTCCCCCGCATCGTGCGCCTGCCGCGCCGCCAACAGGGCGATCGCCGTCGAGTCCATCCCGCCGGAGAGATGAGCCGCCGTCCGGCCGATCCGCCGCTCGCGCACCGCGTCATCCAGGAGCGCGCCGTATCGACTCGAGACGTCCTCGAGCCGCAGGCTGGCCGGCTCTTCCATTCGGGAGAGCCAGTCCCACCAGCGGAAGGTCCGCAGAGACTCGCCAAGCGAGACCTCGATGCGAGTTCCGGCAAGGACCCGGTGCACGCCTTCGTAGACGCACCGCTCGTCGGGCAGCTCTTGAGCGCCGCCGAACGGGAGCACCAGGAATTCCGACAGGTAATCGAGGTTGACGCGCCGCTCGGGAAGCAGATCGACCAGCGGCTGCATCGTGTTGCTGATCGCGACCGTCTCGCCCACCTTCGCCCAGAAGAGGGGATAGCCTCCCATCGGATCGCGGACGCCGATCAATCGCCGGCGGCGCGCGTCCCACAGCACGAAGCTGTAGTCTCCTTCCAGCCAGGACAACCCGTTGATGCCGGCCCACTCGTAGACGGCCCGCACATATTCCGCGGGCGAGGCAACGTTTGTCGGGCGGCAGCGAGGCGGAAACCGCCGGGCCAGGTCGTCGAGGTAATAGAGCCGGCCGAGAAACACCGCCTGAAGCGTGTCGTCGAGCGTCACGCTCAACAGCTCGGCCGCCCCCTCGGCGGCGTCGCCCACTTGCTCGAACGTCACGCCGCGCTTGTCACACTGCACGCGAAATCCGAAGTTCATGACCCACCTCCCGACTGCTCACTCGTAGGTTTGGACCGGTTGATATTGGAGGCACCGCTCCGACGAATCACCGAGAAAACACTCGCCCAACTGGGCCCAGCAATGTGCGTGGAGCGGCACCAGACTGATCCCAATCACCAGCGTGGGGCAAAGTCCGGCCCGCCGTGCCAAGGCAAAGCCGGTCAAGCCGCGCTCCTTGCAGGCGTGAGGCATGGCCTTGCGGGACATCGCCGCGCGGACGGCCGCATCGACGGCGTCTCGCGCTTGGGCGCCGGCTGACTCTTCAAGCAGGCGGGCCGACAGCGGAAACGCGCGCTGCCAGGCCCGCACCGTTTGCGCCCAGCCGATCCAGCGACACGAAAGCCTGGCCACGCTCAAAAGGCCGCTCGCCTTGCCGGTCGGCGTCCGCCGCAACAGGCAGACGAGGCGAGCCAACAGCGCCAGTGCCCGCGAAGTCAGTCTTTTAAAGGCTCCGCAACGGCGCGAACCGCGATCGGCGGGGACGAGCAGATCCTGCTTGCGCAGACCCGTGAGGAAGGCATCGAGGTCGGCGCGCACGCGCTCGGTCTCGACGCCCCAATGGCGTGCGCAGCTCGCGACGGCGTTCGGGGCGCCCACGCTCAGCGTCTCGCTCAGCATTCGGGCCGCGACTTCGGAAAGCGCGAAAGTCTTTCCCGCGAAATCGATCAGCCGCGCGCTGCCGTCGTCCACCGGAACCAGCAGCACATCGGGCGCGAGCCGATATTCCGGGCGAGCGTCATTCGCAGGCGAGCGGGCGGGGCAATGGAGTGGGGACATGGCTTGTCTCGTCGATTAGAGCGGGTTGTTCGTTTGGTTGAGGCGGGCGGAGAACTGTCAGAGCGAGGTGACCGGCGTGATCGACGTCGAATCACTTGCCGCTTCACGTTTCCCAAACCGACGGCTCCGCCGTCGATTCCAGAACGACAGCGGAGCTGTCGGCTTGGGAAAAGTGCGGCCGTCACATCAGGGGAGGTCGGCCGGGCCCTGGGGCGGAGAGAGCCGCTTTGGCGCGCCTCGCCACCGGGTCGGCAGCCGACTTGAGGGACGACTATCTGCGGATGTAACCCTCGCGGGCGTCGAACCAACCGTAGGGGTCGTAACCCTGGATCAGCTCGACGGTCTGGCCGACCGCGAAAATCTGCGGTGCGACGTAACCCGCCTTGGGAGCGTTCATTTCGTCGTTCTTCTCAACGGTGACGGTCAGAAGATTCTGCGAGAGCATTGGAAAGTTCCTTGATCTATGGGTAATGTTCGGGTGCCCAAAAACGGGGACAGACCCCTGACCCGTTGTGGCTGGAAAGCTGGTTTGCCCTTCCGGTAGGGGGTCAGTCCCCGTTTTTGGGCAAAGCCCCTTCGCTTGAGAG
>DASPSM010000857.1:0-21767 GCA_035623955.1 Planctomycetaceae bacterium | reverse complement strand
CAGCACTCAGCGCTGCCCCTAGATCACCATCCCGCCATCAATCACCAGTGCCGCCCCGGTTGTGAATGAGCTGGCGTCGGAGGCAAAATAAATCGCCGCGCCGACAATTTCTTCGGTTTCGCCGATGCGGCCGAGGGATTTGGTTTTTACGAATTCCTTGTAGAGGGCTTCGTTTTTCCAGAGGGCTTCGGCCAGCTGCGTGCGGACTACGCCGGGGCAGATGCAGTTCACGCGGACTTTCTTGAGGCCCAGCTCGCGGGCCATGCATTTGGTCAGCATGATCAGGCCGGCCTTCGAGACCGAGTAGATCCCTTGGTTGACCGAAGCCCGCAGGCCGGCGACCGAGGCGATGTTCAGGATCGAGCCGCCGCCGGCCGCGACCATTTTCTTGGCCACCATGCGGGAGAGTACGTAGGGGCCTTTGAGGTTGACCTCGAGCGTTTTGTCCCAGGCGCGGTCTTCGGACTCGAGGATCGGGCCGAAGTAGGGGTTGGTGCCCGCGTTGTTGACCAGTACGTTCACGGTGCCGAACTTCTTTTCGGCCGCGGCGAGCAGCGTTTCGAGGTCTTCGTTCTTGCCGACGTGAGCGACGACGCCCTGCACCTTGTCCTTCACGGGGCCGAGCTCGGCCAGAGCCGCGTCGACGGTCTCTTGCTTGCGGCCGCAGAGCGTGACGTTGGCGCCCGCCTCGGCGAACCCGCGGACGATGGCCAGCCCGATTCCGCGCGTCGCGCCGGTGACGATGGCGTTCTTGCCGGTGAGGTCAAAACGGTTGCTCATGGGGTGTGATTCCTGGAGAATGGGGAACTTCGCAGCCTATTCTGGAACGCCGATCGCGTTGGGCCCCCTCACCCCCAGCCCCTCTCCCGCGAGGGGAGAGGGGAGGATAATTGCAGGCAGCGACTTGCGATGCAAATAGCGGCTTGTTGTGCAGGGCGCCGACGCTGCAACTCTTCCCCCCTCGCCCCTTGTGGGAGAGGGGTCGGGGGTGAGGGGTCTCCGGCCAGAATCGCGCACGGTCATTTGAGATCGATCGAATCTCGATCGACCCATTTATACAGAGTCTCACCCCGCTTGACAAAAACCTGATTGACAAAAAAGGGTTCGCACCATGAGTGACTTGGTAACGCTTTCCAAGGACGGTGACGTCGCGGTCGTGACGATCAACAATCCGCCGGTCAACGCGCTCAGCCCCGGCGTCCCCGAAGGGGTCATCGCCCACGTGCAGAGCGCGGCGGCCGATCCGTCGGTCAAAGCGATCGTGCTGATTGGCGGCGGCAAAACGTTTGTCGCGGGAGCCGACATCAAAGAGTTCGCCAAGATCCGCTCGGGGGCGAAGGAGCGCGGACCGGGGCTCCATCCGATGCTCACGGTCGTCGAGACTTGCGCGAAGCCGGTGGTCTGCGCGATTCATGGCACGGCGTTCGGCGGCGGCCTGGAGCTGGCACAGGCCTGCCATTACCGCGTGGCCGTCCCGAACTCGCAGGTCGGCCAGCCGGAAGTGAAGCTCGGACTGATCCCTGGCGGCGCGGGAACGCAGCACTTGCCGCGATTGGCGGGCGTGGTCCGCGCGGCCGAGCTGTGCGCGATCGGCAATCCGATTTCCGCCAAGCAAGCCAAGGAGTGGGGCATCGTCGATGAGCTGATCGAGGGCGACCTGCTAGCCGGCGCAGTGAAATACGCCCGCAGCCAGGCGGGCAAAGCGCCGCGAAAAACGCGCGACATCCAGAATCGCTTCGGCGATCCGGCGGCCATCGCGACGGGCATCGCCGAACTCAAGAAGACGGTCGCCAAGACGTGGCGCGGCATGCAGGCGCCGTATCGGGCCATCGAGGCGGTCGAAGCGGCCGCCAAGCTCCCGTTCGAGGAAGGCGTCAAGAAGGAGGCGGAGCTGTTCCGCGAGTGCCTGTTCTCCAACGAATCGAAATCGCTGATCCACGTCTTTTTCGGCGAGCGGACGGTCGCCAAAATCCCCGACTTGCCCAGCGACATCAAGCCGATCGAAGTGAAGAGCGCGGCCATCGTCGGCGCCGGCACGATGGGGGGCGGCATCACGATGACCTACGTCAACGCGGGCATCCCCGTCGTGCTGAAAGAGGTCGGCCAGGCTGAGCTCGATCGCGGCCTGGAGACGATCAAGCGGAACTACGGCGTCACGGTGCAGCGGGGCAAGATGACCCAAGCACAGGTCGACCAGAAGCTGGCGATGATCAAGCCGACGCTGAACTACGACGACATCAAGGAGGCCGACATCGTCGTCGAAGCCGTGTTCGAGAACATGGAGCTGAAAAAGAAAGTATTCGGTGAGATCGACAAGGTCGCCAAGCCGGGAGCCGTGCTAGCCTCGAACACGTCGACGCTCGACATCGATCAGATTGCCGGCGCGACCAGGCGGCCGCAGATGGTCGTGGGCAACCACTTCTTCAGTCCGGCCAACGTGATGAAGCTCTTGGAAATCGTCCGCGGCATGCAGTCGTCGAAGGAGGTGCTGGCGACGTCGATGTCGCTGGCGAAGAAGCTCGGCAAGGTTGGCGTGCTGGTCGGCAACTGCTGGGGCTTCGTCGGCAACCGGATGTTCGGTCCCTACATGCGCGAGGCGGCCTTCCTCGTGGAAGAAGGGGCCAAAGTGCAGGATGTCGACGCAGCCCTGTACGAGTTCGGCATGGCGATGGGCCCGCTGTCGGTCGGCGACCTGGCCGGGCTCGACGTCGGCTACAAGGTCCGCAAAGAGGCCGAGCACAAAGTGCCCGCCGGCATGCGGCCGCACCTGGCCGATAACCGTCTCGTCGAAGCGGGCCGGCACGGTCAGAAGACAGGGGCCGGCTGGTACAAGTACGAGAAAGGCAACCGCACGCCGATGCCCGATCCCGAGGCGGAAAAGATCATCGCCGCCGCCGTGAAGGAAGCGAACATCCCGCAACGGAAGATCGGCAAGGAAGAGATCATCGAGCGGACGATCTACGGCCTGATCAACGAAGGGGCCCAGATCCTCGACGAGGGGCACGCCCTGCGCTCGGTCGACATTGACATCGTCTATATCTACGGTTACGGCTTCCCCGCCTTCCGCGGCGGCCCGATGTTCTACGCCGACACGATCGGGCTCAAAAAAGTCTACGACCGCGTCTGCCAGTTCGAGAAAGAGCAGGGCTTCTGGTGGAAACCGTCGCCGCTGCTGAAGCGCCTGGCCGAAGCGGGGCAGACGTTCGCCGACTTCGACCGCCAGAAGTGGGAGGGCGGTGCGTGAAATCTGGTGGGCCAGCGGCCCGAGGCAGGCCTTGGCCCACCCTACGAAGAGGGCGCGACCGTCGTGGTCAGCTCGAACGGCAGCGGGCCTTGCCGGCGCCAGACGAGGCGTGTAGTCGGGAACTCGACGCCGAAGCGGGGGTGCCAGGGGCGCGTCTCGACGCTCAGCTGAAGGTCGGTCGGCCCTTTTAATTGAAGGCGAACGGAAGTGCCTTCACGCTCCAGCTGCCAGCCCGTTTTAGCCGGCATTGCGGTCCAACGCGGCGCGAGGAGCCAGCCGCCTTCGAGTTTGTGGGAGCTGCTGCCTTCGACTCGGTCGGTGATCGTCAGCGTTTCATCGTCGGTGAGCAGAACGTGGCGGCGATGGGTCACGCCGCCCAGGTGCCGGTAGCCGTCGTGGGCCGCCGAGGCGTCGAAGCGTGTCTCGTCGGCGATGACTTGAACGTCGAGTGGGCGGGCCCGGCGGCCGACGCGGAAGATGTGCCAGACTTCGCTGGAATCGGTTTCGTCGACGCAGACCGTATTGTGTGCGGCCGTCGATCGATCGTAGGCCCGCCGCTCGTCGCGGTCGTAGGAATGCGTTCCCGGATCGACGAACAGACGCTCGCCGGCGTACGAACATTCGAGCGTCAGATTGTCCGCGTGGCCGTGCCCGGGCTGGTAATCGGGGCCGATCAGGCCGACGTCGAAGAAGACCGTCCACTTTGCTCCGCGCCAAACAGCCAGGCCGGTGTCGGCGAAGTGGCGCCCACCGCGCGGATCGGTCGCAGCCCGATCGGGAATCCCGTCGAGCGACAGTTCTTCATCGAGCGCGGCGTCGTTGAAGAGCGCGATTCCACCGTCGGGATGCTGCATCCATGCGGCGAATTCCTGCATGCGGCCGACGACCGACTTCAAACGGTCCTGGACCGATCGGTCGGTGATTAGCCGCGAGAGCGTGTCAAAGTCGTGCATCACGCGGAGGTGATACATCGGGCTGCGCTCGAAGTGTCCGCCGTCGGCGAGAACTTGTTCATTTGATTGATCGAACGCCAATTGGGAAGCCTGTTCGAGCCATCGCGGTGCGTCGGGCCCGTCGAAAAACCGGCCCGCCCAGGCCAGTCCCACGGCATCGCGAACGAGGTGGTTGCCGCGCAAATCCCATTCGATGTTGCCGGCAAGGTGGTTCGCCTGTTGCCAGAGGCTCGACAAGAAGCGCTGGGCGAACTCGGGGTTGGCCGACCACCAGGCCGGGCCGAGCCGCAGGGCCGAGCGTCCCCACTGATCGAGGCGCGTGCCGATTGCGTAGGAGTTCCACGCCAGATGGCGAGCGCCCGGATGAGAGAGGTCGCAGCGCTCAATCCAGTCGTCGAGATATTCGCGAAAGAGTTCGCCGGCTTGGACCGAGCAGGCCCCTCCCGCCGCCGCAATTGCCGCCAGCTGGCAGGCCCAGTGGTGATAGTGCAGGGTCACCGTCCACAGCCGGCCGCAGTCGCGCGGACCAAGCAGCCAGTCCGGTGGTCGGCCGAGCGGCCGCTCTTCGTCGAGATGGCGAAAGAGGCCCCGAGACAACCGATCGACGACCGCCTGTTCGTCGGCTAATGGCCCGGCGTGCGAACAGAGAGGAAAGTCCTGCTCGCGGAGGCGGGCAAGTGGGTTGCCCTGGAACGCACGCGCCGGAAGTGACGCCGATTCGCCGAGCGATTGCAACACCTCGCGGCGGCGCAGGGCGTATCGCCCGCGCCAGAGAATTTGCGAAGGACGCAGGTGCGCGACAGTGCGTGCCAGCCGTGGCAGTTCTTTCAAGGACATCCGCTTTCCGTACCGACGCCCTGGAGACACGGCGGAGCGAGGTCAGCCGCGTCATGCAATCCAAATCGAGGTCGCCCGCGCCGTTCACGACTCCGTTTTGACGTACACGATTCCCGTGTCGACGCGGACAAAGCCACACGACTCCAAGAGCTTGATGATGGGATCATTCGATTCGATGGCGTGTGCTTCGGCAAGGGTGACCAGCTCGTCCTTCAAACGGCGGCACGATTCGATGAGCAACGCCTGAGCGTAACCCTTGCGCAGCTCGGTCGTGACCGTCCGCAGCTCGGCCAGACCCACGGCCCGCTGCTGCCAGGCCGTGAGGTAGAGATCAAGGCCGACCACTGTCAGCTCGGCGACTTCGGCCGGGTTTTCCTTGGAATGAAGGCTGAACTGCACCGTGTCGAGCCGGCCATAGCGCGTCTCCCACCACCAGGTGATATTGGGGGGGTCGGGGGAGACCGTCAGGTCCATCTTGCGGCGGACATTGACGAATCGAAAGCTCATCGGGGTCTTTTGCGTCGTCAGGTCGCATTGAAAAACGCCGTGCCGCTCGACCGGCTGATAGCCCATCGCGGTGAAGAACGGCGCGGCATCGGGATCGGATTCGAGAAACCCCGACGGCCGAGCCCCGCCATACAGCCCGAAAAAGAACGGATCGAGCGGCGCGCTGGGGCCGGCTTGGAGTTTTTTGGCCCCGCGTTCGCGGAGATAACCTTCGGCTCGCTTCACTAGTTCGCGGCCGATTCCTTTCCGCCGGTAATTCGGATGCACGACGATTGCGCAGACGACTCCCGCGTCGTAAGACAGGCCGCTCTCGTCCGCGTTGGCGCCGAAGCCGGCGTGAGTAAAGCCGACCAGCTCGTCGCCGTCGAACGCGAGGAAGACTCCCTTGCGATCGAAATAAGGCTGCGCGAAGTTCAGCGTCTCGAGCGCGTCGACGGCGATGCCGGTCGCGGCGCCACGGCCGAGAGGCGTTGCGTTCCACAGAGCGGCGATTCGCGCTGGGTCACGATTGGCAAACGTCCGATACTCGATCACTCAACACCAACTGGTAGACGCGGGACCTCCCACCGGCAAGCTCGAAAGCGATCTCGTCTGGGCCGCAGTTTAATAACGATTCGCCGAATGGTACATGGCCTTAGCGGCCTGGAATATTGTTCGCGCAGGGAGGTCGAGGATCCCGCCGAGCCATTTCTTGAACGCGCCAATTAAAAAAGACGGCTCAGCGGGAGCTTCGCCCTCCCGTATCTGACCGGGCCGCTAGCGGCGGCTGACACGCCGAACGGCTTCGCAGATCGCGGCCGCCGTCAATCCGTAATGCTCCAAGAGGCCTTCGGCATCGCCGCTCTCCGCGTAACGATCGCCCAGATTGACGTAGGCCAGAGGAACAGGAATTGTCTGCCCAACCACCATGGCGACGGCCGACCCCAGTCCCCCCGCCGCCAAGTGTTCTTCGGCCACGACGATGGCGCCGGTCTCGCGTGCGGCCTTGATAATCGCCTCTTCGTCGATCGGTTTGGCTGTATGCATGTCGATCACGCGGGCCGACACCCCCTCAGCCGCCAGATCGGTCGCCGCGTCGAGGGCGACGGCCACCATCAGGCCGTTGGCGATGATCGTGACGTCCGAACCGTCCCGTACGGTGATGGCTTTCCCGATCTCGAAGTCGCAGCCGTTGGCGTAAACGACCGGCACCTTGGGCCGCCCGAGCCGCAAGTAGGTCGGCCCCGCGAGGGTCAGCATGGCGGCCGTCGCCTTCTTGGCCGAAGGGGCGTCGCAGGGGACGATCACGGTCATCCCCGGGAACGACCGGGCCAGAGCGACGTCCTCGATCCCCATCTGCGAGGGGCCGTCTTCTCCGATCGAAATTCCCGCATGGGTGCCGACGAGCTTTACGTTGAGCGCGGGAAACGCCACCGACATGCGGATTTGATCGTAGGCGTTGTTGAGCAAAAAGCAGGCGAAGCTGGCGACGACGGGTGTCTTGCCGCAAGCCGCCAAGCCGCCGGCCACACTCACCAGGTTGCTTTCCGCGATGCCGACGTTGAAAGCGCGATCGGGGTAAGCCTCGGCAAAGACTTCGGTGCGGGTCGAGTTGCCGACGTCGCCGTCGACCGTCACCACTTGCGGATGCGATCCGCCAAACTCTTTGAGCGCCTCGCCGAAGGCGTCGCGGGTCGCCTGCCCGAGCTTGAGTCCGCTTTTTTCGCCGATCTTCATCGATCGTTCCGTCGTCTACACATGCCCACGGAAGCCCGTGGGCATGCCACCGAGTCTCAGATTACGGCGTGCTGTCGATCAGTTGCAGGGCCTGTTCCGCGAGTTCTTTCGAGAGCGGCTTGCCGTGATAGTTCACGTCCCCTTCTTTCTCCAACAGCGGCAGGATGCCGAAGCCCTTCCGGGTTTGGGAGACGATGGCGGTCGGCTGGTCCTTGACCTGGCGCGCTTTTTCGAGTGCGTCGACCACCGCCTGCATGTCGTTTCCTTCGATTGTTTGCGTATGCCAGCCAAAGGCGGCGATCTTGTCGGGCACGGACGTCATATCCATCACGTGTGACGTCGCGCCCGTCTGTTGGAAACCGTTGCGATCGACGATCGCGGTCAGATTGGCCAGTTTGTATTTGTGTCCAGCAGCGAAGGCCTCCCAGACCTGCCCCTCTTCGATTTCGCCGTCGCCCAGCATGACGTAGACGTGCGAATCGAGCTGATCGAGCCGGCAAGCGAGCGCTTCACCGATTCCGAACGAAAGTCCCTGTCCGAGCGAGCCGGTCGATGCTTCGATGCCCGGCAACCGCTTCATATTCGGATGCCCTTCCAGGCGGCCGCCGAGCTTGCGCAGAGTCATCAGCTCGTCGACCGGGAAATAACCGGCCTCAGCCATGGCGGAGTAGAGCACAGGAACCGCGTGCCCCTTGCTCAGGATGAAACGGTCGCGGTTGGGATCGTGCGGAGCGTTCACGTCGTAACGCATGAATCCGCCGAAGTAGAGCGCGGTGACGACTTCCACGGCCGACAAGCTGCTGGTCGGATGACCGCTGCCGGCGGCAGTCGTCATGCGGATGATGTCCTTCCGCAGCCGCCTGGCGATTTCCTTCAGCTCGGGAACAGATCGCTTCGGCGCTTGAACGGACACAAGTTGCCCCCAAAATCACTCTTGGCCGGAAGTCATGGCGCGTCGGGGAGATACGGCACAAGATCGCTGCAAACGCTGGGCCGCGCCGACCGTAAACTGGTGGTTTTCGAGATCCCTGCCCGGCGCTCGTCGCTTCACCAGTCGCCGAAAAGCGGCTTTATGCTACCGAGCAAATTAGGCGGTGGCAAGCAGCCCAAGAGGCGGCTAAAATCGCGCAAATGGCTGCTTACGCTGCGCATTCCGACGCCGATCTGCTGGCCTATCTCGATGAGATGTTGCCTGCTGAGCGGATGACGGTCATCGAGGGAGATCTCCGCCGCGACGAGGCGTTGCGGCTGCGGGTGGCCTCTCTCTCTCGCCGCCGCGACCAGGGGATGCACTCAGTGGGAGAGATTTGGCGGAGGAAGCGCCTCAGCTGCCCGACGCGAAAGCAGTTAGGCAGCTTTTTGCTGGGCACGCTGGAGCCTTCGCTGGCGGAATATGTCGAATTTCACCTGCGGTCGGTCGGATGTCGGATTTGTGCAGCTAATCTCGACGATTTGGAGCGCTCGACCCGCTCCGGCGGGGAGTCGACTGATCGCCGGCGCCGGTTCTTTGAGTCGTCGGCAGGCCACCTGCGCGGGCTGAGTTCGGGCCGCGCGTCTTAAATCCGCCCTGAGCAATTTGACGGGCACGGGGCCGCTTCGCCGAGCCTTCACTTCGCCCGGCCCGGAATGTATGGTTGATTGAGCCGTCTTTTTGTGCGCTCCGCTCGAGTGCCACCCTTCGTTTCGTTTACGAGTTCAACTCAACCAATGCACCCTCTCCGAATCCTGCCGGTGGGATGGTCCGCCCGCCCAATCCGGTCTGTGGCCCGTTCGCGTCGCGGTGCCGTCAAGCTGCGATTGTTTGTCGTGCTGTTGTTGGTGTGCGGCTTTGTGGCCGCGGCCGTGTACGCCACGATGCGCGTCGACACGGAGCCTCTCCCTTCGATTCTGAAAAAAATGCAGGAGGCGTTTAGCGACGGTGAGCGCCTGGTCACGACTGAGCCCAAGAAAGCGCTTGCCAAATACATTGAGACCGAAAACTACGCGAAACGCGTGCTGGACAGGGACCCGCAATCGACCCAAGCCTTGCTGTTCTACGGGCAATCCCTCGTGCGGCAGGAGCGGAACTTGGAAGCGCTTCCGTATTTTCTCAAAGCGCGGGACAGCGAGACCGACGCGGCCGCCTGGTGCCACCTGCAGGCCGGGCAGATCCTGTGCAATCAGCTGTCGAAATACAAAGAAGGCGAGGAGCAATTTCGGCGTGCGCTGGAGCTGCAACCTGGAGAGGCCAATGCAACGTGGCTCTTGGCCAACGTAATGCGGCTGGGGACGCGCACCTGGGAGCTGATTCCCCTGGAACTGGGTGAGATCGAACAAAAGGCGCGGCTGCACGTCCAAATGATGGACGACCTGTCGCGCGATCTGCGCTTGGCGCCCGATACGGATCTCGTGACGAAAGCCATGAAGGCTAACCCCGACGATCCGAACGTGCTGTTGGGCTACGCGAACTTGCTTCGCGTGCAGCTCAAGTACGACGAGGCCGAAGCCAACCTTCGCAAGGTGATCGAGATTGCGCCGAAGATCGACGAGGCTCAAGTGAGGCTCGGTTGGGTGCTGTTCGAATCGGGGAACGACGCGAAATTCCTGGAATGGCAGACCAAGGTCAAACCTCCGGTGAACGAGCACCCGTTGTATTGGACGGTGTGCGGAGCCCGCGCCGTTCGAGCACGCCAGCCCGAAATCGCCGCCCGCTGCTATTGGGAAGCCCTACGCCGCGATCCCAACTTGTCGGACGCCAACTACCAGTTGGGCCTGTTGCTGACCGAACTGAACCGGAAGACGGATGCGGCTCCATTTTTCGAGCGTGCGAAGAAGCTGGCCGATTACATGGACCTGGCCCGCTTCAACCATTTTCGGGCGTTCGAACTGGCAAACGGGAAGGGCGACTTGGAGGCGGCCCATCGCGCCATCAAGGCCGCCGAGGATCTCGGCAACCTCTGGGAGGCCTACGGCTGGACCCAGATGACCTACCAGATCGACCCCGCCAACAAGGCCTTGGAACAGGACCTGACGCAGATCGAGCCGCAGCTGAAAAACATCGAGAAGAGGCGAACGCTGCCGAACTTCAACCCGTCTCTCAAGGTCGATTTGACGGCGTTGCCGCTGCCCAAGTGGAACGTGGCCTCGGCAATGCCCACGCCGAAGGTGCCTGCCAGCCGGGTCTCGTTCGAGGACCAGGCGAAGTCGGCGGGAATTGGTTTCGAGTATTTCGACGGTGGCGATCCCGAGGTCAATGCGCTGAACAAGTTCCATTGCATCAACGGGGGAGGGGTGGGAGTCGTCGATTTTGATCGCGACGGCTGGCCCGACCTGTATTTCACCCAAGGAAGCAAGGACCCGCAGGACCGCGATCAGAACGATCACCTCGATCGCCTGTTCCGCAATCTGGGAGACGGCCACTTCGCCGACGTCACCTCGCAGGCCGGGATCGTCGAGCCCGCATACAGCCAGGGGATCGCGGTCGGAGACATCGACAACGACGGCTTTCCGGACATCTATGTCGCCAATATCGGCTCGAATCGTTTGTTCACGAACAACGGTGACGGCACCTTCAGCGACGCCTCGGAAGATTCCGGCGCGACCGAGTCCCAATGGACAAGCAGCGCCGTGATTGCGGACTTCAACGGCGACGGCCTGCCCGATATTTATGCGCTCGGATATCTCGAGGGAGACGCGCTGACTCGGATCTGCCATGACCGTGACAATCACAACTACCCGTGCGTCACGTTTGGGTTCCCCACCTCGCACCATCGGCTGTGGTTGAACCAGGGAGACGGACGCTTCGAGGATGCGACGGCGACGGCTCAGCTGGATGCCTATTCGGACCGTGGCACGTCCGTGATCGCCGCCAGCCTCGATGGCTCGCGAAAGCTCGACCTGCTGGTCGGCAACATCGGGACGCAAAACTTCTTCTTCAAAAACGACGTTGCCAGGCCGGGCGATCCTCCCAAATTCACCGAGTCGTCGCTTCCCTTGGGCCTGGCTTTTGGGGCAGACGGCCTGTCGCACAAGAACCTGGGCCTCGCGGCCGGAGACTTCAATGGCGACGGTTTGCTCGACATCCACGGAACCAGCCTGACGGAAGAATCTGACACGTTACACCTGCAGCAGAAGGGGGGATTCTTTTACGACTCGGCGAGGGAGGCCGGGCTCTACGGGCCGACTTTCATTAAGACCGGCTTTGGAACGCAGGCAATCGATGCGGCGCTCGATGGGAAGCTCGATCTGTTCTCTGCGTGCGGCAATATCGACAACCCGCGGAACGACTTCGTCTCCTATGAAATGCAACCGTCTTACTTCACCAATGACGGCCACGGACATTTCGCCGAGGTTCCCCCGGAGACTTTGGGCCCCTACTTTCAGCAAAAACACCTGGGCCGATCGGTTGCGCGGCTCGACTGGAATCGCGATGGTCGCGAGGATCTCGTCGTTTGCCACATGCGTGCTCCGGTCGCGCTCTTGACGAACACAACCAAGAACCCGGGCCATCACCTGACGATCCGCCTGGTAAGCACAGGCTCGGCCCGCGACTCCATCGGCACGACCGTTGAGGTCGTGGCCGGCGGCAAGAAGACCGTGCGCCAGCTGACCGCGGGAGACGGATTCCAAGCCAGCAACGAGCGGTCTCTGGTGTTCGGATTGGGGTCGAATACCGCGGCCGAATCGGTCGTCATTCACTGGATGTCAGGACGCGACCAGCGCCTCGCGGCGATCCCCGCCGACCAGGAGCTACTGATCGTCGAGGGACGTGATCAACCACGGACGTTGACGCGGGACTGACGACATTGCGAGCCCGCTCGAGACCCACGGCACGAAGGCCCGCTCCCAAAGCCGGTTCGCGGATTGCTCTTGGGGGGCTGGGGCCAAGATTGCGATCGGCCAATAGAGATTCTTTTGTCGCTTCGGCCATCTTTGACGTATTTGCTTGCGGAAGGTTCGCTCGCATGCCGGCCATCGCGAAAAGCCTGTTTCTCCTGGGAGCCGTTGCCCTATGGGGCAGCGCTGCCTACGGGGAGGTGCAGCCGGGGCACTCTAAGCAGGGCGAGATGTTCGACTCGGGCCTGCGGCAAAGTGCCTACCTGATGGGCGGGACGGGGAATGTCCACTTCCCCATTACGCACAAAGTCGAAAAGGCCCAGAAGTTCTTCGAGCAGGGCGTGGGCCAATTGCACGGCTTCTGGTACGCAGAGGCCGAACGGTCTTTCCGGGAAGCCGCGGCCCTCGATCCGACGTGCGCCGGCATGGCCTGGTGGGGAGTGTCGTGCGCCAACCATTATCGCTCCTCTCGGGCCAGGCAATTCGCGCTCTTAGCGGCCCAGAACAAGGCCGGCCTGACCAACCGCGAGCAGATGTATATCGACGCGCTGCAGTCCGAGGGCGGTTATCGCGCGATCATGGCCAAGTACCCCGATGACGTCGAGGCCAAGGCCCGCGAAGTCTGGCGGCTGTGGTGGAAATTGGAAGCCGGGCAGGCCTCCAGCACCGAGGTGCGCACCGCCCTGGATTTGGCGGGGGCAATTCTCAAAGTGCATCCCAATCACCCCATCAACCATGCGGTGATTCATATCTGCAACATGTCGTCGATGGAGAGCCGCGCGCTCGACTCGGCAGACCACTGTGGTGATTCGGCCCCTTCCATCGGCCACATGTGGCACATGCCCACGCACATCTATTTCACCCTGCATCGCTATCCCCAGGCTGCGTGGCAGCTCGAGGCTTCGATCCGGACGGAACATGCTCGCCAAATCCACGATCGCGTGATTCCCGATCAATCGATCTTCTACGCCCATAACAACGAATGGCTCGTGCGGACGCTGCTCTATATGGGCCGCGTGGACGACGCGCGGCGAACCGCCGAACACATGATCGACCTTCCGCGGCACCCGCAGTTCAACCTGATCGAGCCGCCCGAAGAAGACGACAGCGCCGACAACGAAGACTCGCCGAAAGGCGAGAAAAAGATCCACGAGACGCACGGCACCAGCGCCTATTACGGGCGCGAGCGGTTGCTGCAGACGCTCCGCCAGTTCGAGCTTTGGGATGAGCTGATCGAGAAGTGCAAATCCAACTATCTCGAGGAGACATCGCTCCCTTCCGAGCAAGGCAAAATCCACTTGAACCTGGGAGTGGCCTACTACTCAACGGGCGACGTTGCGGCCGGCGATCGGGAGCTTGCGGAGATTCATCGGCTCCACGAGGCGGAGGAAGCTGCCGCCCAAACCGCACTCGACGAAGCCTCTGAATCGTCGAAACGCTCGAAGGCAACGGCCGTCGCCACGGCGAAATACGCCCGCCCGGTCGGAGAACTGTCGCACGCAATCAAAGAGCTGGAATCGTATCGACGCATTGTCACCGGCTTCTATCTCGGCAGGCGCACACTGCTTCTCTCGTTCGCGGGATTGATCGCGATCGAAATTGCCGTCTTCGTCTTGCTGCGGCGGCGGTCGATGATCGTCGCCGTTCTGACGGTTCCCGTGGTAATCGGCGTGGGCGTGTGGCTGTTCAAGGCGCACCTCGACTTGCTCTACCTGCCGTACGATTCGGTCAATGTCGATTTCGCCTTCATGTCCCGACAGATGCTCGCCCATGGCGACCCCGATGCGGCCGAGTGGTGCGCGCGGGAATTTGCCGACAACCGCGAATACCAGGTCAAGCCGCAGGCTAATCTGGTAGAGATCTTGTACCTCATTGGCAAAACGGCCGAGGCCCGTGACGAGTTTGAGAAGCTTCGCGAGCTGGGGGGCATGGCGGACCTCGACTCGCCTCCGTTGACCCGGCTGCAGCCGATCGCCCGCGAGTTCGGCTTGCCGACCGATTGGCGGCTGCCCGACAAGCTCAACAAGCCGATCGCAAACCGGCGGCCGCTCAAGTCGCTGGGGCCCCTCGTTTGGCGGCCCTGGCAGGCGCCCGACTGGAAACTCAAGGACGGCCAGGGACGCGAGCACACGCTGGCCGACTTTCGCGGAAAGCCCGTTTTGCTGGTCTTCTTCCTGGGCGGCGACTGCCCCCATTGCGTCAAGCAGCTCGAAGCCTTCGCCAAGAAGGCCGAAGAGCTGAAAAAAGAGGGGCTGACACTGGTTGCCGTCAGCGTCGACGATGAGCCCCACGTGAAGAAGTTCGTCGACAAATTCAAGTCGGGCCCGTACCCGTTCCTGGTCCTTGCCGACGACTACCTCTCGGCTTTCCAGTCATACCGGGCGTTCGACAACTTCGAGAACGAGGCCATGCACGGGACCTTCCTGGTCGACAAAGACGGCTATGTCCGCTGGTTCGACGTCAGTTTCGAACCGTTCATGGATGTCACGTTTCTGCTGCACGAGTCCGAGCGACTGCTGAACCGGCAGGTGCCGCCCATCGAGCAGGGCGCGCGGATCATTGCCGACACCAAAGACGGCATGCCTGTCCGGTCTCGCTGAGTGCCGCGCCCGCCTTAGCGGGTCGCGGTCGGCTCCGTCGATTCCGACAGAATGAGAATCGACTCTTCGCGCGACAGGGGTTTGTCGACCTGATCGGCCTGGATGCTCACTCGCACGCGGCTGTCGCCCCGTTTGCGGGCCGCGAGCACGATTTCGCACGCCGCGGTCGTGCGTCCTTCGAGCGATCCGACGGGCCCAAATTTGAGCCGGCCTGCTTCCTGCACGGCCTTCCCGGGGCCCCGCGTCGAGATGACCTCCATCTGCTCGGGGATTTCGATCGACACCACGAGATTCGTGACGGCCACCGTTCCCTTGTTGCGAGCATTGACGTGCAGCGTGATCTTCTCGCCGAGGTCAACCGGGCCGTCAACGCCGCTCACCTCCAGTCCCAAGGCGGCAAAACCTTCGACCTGCGTCTGCGAAGTCGCTTCCACCGGCTCGCCATTCGGAACGGTCATCCGAACCGTGCTGGTCTGATTCCCCAAAGCCCGGGCGACGAGCCGGGACTTCACGACCCGCGTTTCTCCCGGAGCCATCGGGTCGATCCGCCAGGCGATTGTGCGGCTGCCGTCGTTGTATTGTCCGCCATGCGAGGCGCCGGCAAAATCCATCCCCGCTGGTATTGACTCGACCAGCACGACGCCATCGACCGAAAAGCTCGACTCGTTGACAAGAGTATTGGTGAAGACCGCCTGGCGCCCCAGATAGCGCCGCTGCGGGCCGCTTCGCGTCAGACCGATTTTGGAGCCGCTGATCTCGATCGTCGCCTTGGCCTCGGTCGACAGCCCCCCCTCCGCCAACACCACCGCGCGGTTGACCGCCGTGCCGACTTTCCCTGCCTTGAGGTCGAGCGTCAGCTGCTTGGACTTTCCTGGCATCAGGCGGCCCACTTCGTATTCGAGGTCGCTGCCTGCGCTGTGCGAGAGTTCTCGCGGGATGAGGTCGCGGATCACTACGCCGCGGGCTTCTCCCGTGCCTACGTTTCTGACTTCGAAGCGGAAGGGCACCATTTCGCCCAGCCTTGCGGCCGAAGGGGCCGAGATTTTGAATTCCAGCCGGGGAGCGGTCACGACGGTTTCGGCGGCCGCTTCTGCCACGAAATTCACCGTCGCTACGCTGCCGATTTCGCCCGCCTCCAGAGGGATGACCCGGATGGAGATCTTTCGCTGTTCGCCTCCGCCCAGCGTACCGAGGCGCCAGATCAGCTTCTTTCCGGTCAGCTCGGCCCGGGGAATGGTGCCGGAAAGCTTGGTGCCCTTGGGAATGCGATCTTCGACGACGACGTCGCGTGCCGCGCTTTGTCCGACGTTCCTCACCAGAATCGAATAAATCAGCGGCTGGCCGAGGAGCGCGTTCTGTGGTGCGATCTTCTCGATGTTCAACTGGGGCCGCTGCGGTCCAAGCGGAGCCGCGTCGCCGACGGTCCCGTCTCCTTGAAAGTCGGGTGTCGCCTCGGAATGACCCTCGCTCGCGGTTCGCTGGCCGGAAGGAGGCGCGTTGGTCGCGTCGGCCGATTTGGTTTCCGGGACATTCGGCAGAGCGTTTGGCGGCGCGGAATGAGTCGGCGTTTGGCTCGAAGACGCGTCGTTGCCGGGCGTCAGGTCGAGAACCGGCCCCGAAGGAGTCGAACTCGAGTTGCTCGCATTCGGCGCGGGGAGACCCGGAGCGGGCAGGGGCGCTTCCTTGGGTCCTTCGTCGGGGAAGGGCTTGGGGCTATAGGGCGGTCCAGCGCCGGCGGGATCGGGCCCGGCTGATTTCGCCGATGGCTTGTCGGCGGGTTGAGAAGGCGTCGAGGGCGGAGCCGTGCCATCTCCGGGGCCGGGAACGCTTGGCGTTGTCGACGCGGATTTGGGCTCCAATTCCGGAGAACCGCTGCCGGCGGGCAGATCGAGCGAGGGCCCCGGCATCGGAAGTTGTGGGCCGCCGCTTGATTTCTGATCAGCCGGCTTTTGATCGGGGTGATTTTGAGCACTCGGGGGCTCGATCTGCAGCCCAGCGGAGGGTTCCGATTGAGTCGGCGGCGCGTTGAAGTCGTTCGGTTTGGAACGGCTCGACTTGGAGTCGTTCGTTTTAAGATCGCTTGGCGCCGAATCGCCCAGACTCGGGCCGTCGGAGGCAGGCAGTGTCGGGCCCGCGGCAGCCGGCACCGCGGGCTCCGTCGAACCGCTCGCCTGCTTGACCTCCGCGCCGTTCGTCGCGGCGGCCTTGCTGTCGATCGCGGGAGCTTGATGCTTCGCGTCGCCGTTGTCTGCAAAGGGATCGCTCGCGGCGTCTTTTGGCGCCGGCCCTTTTGGAGCATTCCCTTTCGAGCCGGAGCCGTCGGCCGTCTTTTCTGCCGTCTTGGACGAGTCTTTACCAGCGATCTCCGCATCGCTCAGCGGCGCCACTGTCTTCGTATCGCCATCGGACTTGATCTCGCTGCCTGACTTGGAATCCCTTGCATTCGACCCGTTGAGCGCCGCTGCCGCAGCGTCGCGGGTCGAGCCCGCGTCGCCAAACGGATCCTCTTTTGGCGGACTCGGGGAGGCGGCGGCAACCGCGTCGGCCGGGGTCTCGGCGCTTGGCGAAGTCGAAGCGACCTCTTGGGCTGCGTTCGATTTCTGCAGCATGGCCTGGGTCATGCCCCGCTGCGCTTGCAGGATAACGAGGAACCCGACCGCGAGGACGGCAGTCACGAGCGCGATCTTCCAAGCCAGGCCTTTCATGGGAATCCTTTCCCGACCGAATTCGACACCGTTTCCCGACCCCGTACGGCTGGCCCAGAAACGGGAATTTCGGCCCGGAACAGATAGCAGAGAACGTCAAATTGGGAAAGACGAATTCGACAGGGGGGTTCCGTGGGGCTGAGAGGAAGTTCACTGGCTAGCCCGCTCACCCCGTTTGGGGCAGATCAAGCGCTTTCCCAAACCGCTCCAGGACCCGGATTTTCAAAGGGGCCAACTCCGGGCGGTCGAACTCCCCCGAGCGAACCAGGTCGAACGCCGCGGCGCGGGCCTCCTTCAGAATGGCCTCGTCGCGAGCCAGATCGGCAACCCGCAGGGGCAGGTCGCCATGTTGCCGCGTGCCCAGGACGTCCCCCGGCCCGCGGATCTCGAAGTCGGCCTCGGCAATTTTGAAGCCGTCGGACAACGTCTCCAGCGCCGCCAGACGCCGCTGCGCTTCGGGCGATTGGGCGTCGGAAAACAGGAAGCAATACCCTTGAAACTTGCCGCGGCTGATCCGCCCGCGCAGCTGGTGCAGCTGCGACAGGCCGAAGCGATGGGCCTCGTCGATTACCATGATGGTCGCGTTGGGCACGTCGATGCCTACCTCGACGACCGTGGTCGAGACGAGCACGTCGATTTTGCCGTTGCTGAAGGCTTCCATCCCCGCGGCCTTGAGATCCGAATCCAGTCGCCCGTGAATCAGTCCGACGCGGAAGTTCTGGAAGGTCCCCGCGCTGAGCAGTTTAAAGACCTCCTCGGCGCTGGCGGCCGGCCGCTTCGGGAGATCCTCGCCAGTCGCCTCGATCCGCGGACAGACGACATACGCCTGCCGTCCTTTGGTCAACTGCTCCTTGATGAATTCCCACGCGCGCTGTCGCGTTGCAGCATCGGTGACGCGACTGGTGATCACCTTTTGTCGGCCGGGGGGCGTGTCGACGATCGTCGTGAGATCGAGATCGCCGAACTGCGTGAGGCACAAGCTGCGCGGGATCGGTGTGGCCGTCATCACGAGGACGTGCGGCGAAAGCTCGCTGTTCCCTTTGGAGAAGACGGCCCGCTGCATGACGCCGAACTTGTGCTGCTCGTCGATCACCACCAGGCCGAGCTTTGCGAAGGCGACGTCCTTTTGAATGACGGCCTGCGTGCCGACCACCAGCGAGACGGAACCGTCGGCGATGCCGCCCAGCGCTTCACGGCGCTCGCGCGGCGGCAGGCCCCCGGTGAGAAGCAATCGGCGAACGCGGCTGTGCGCGAGCGCCGCGTCAATCGTTTGCCAGTGCTGGTTGGCGAGGACTTCTGTCGGTGCCATGAAGACCGCCTGATGCCCGGCCGCAACGGTCACCAGAATCGCGTACAAGGCCACGGCCGTTTTGCCGGCGCCGACCTCTGCCTGCAGCAGCCGATGCATGGCTTCGCCCGAGGCCAGGTCACTCGAAATTTCCGCGACGGCTTGGTTCTGCCCTTGGGTGAACGTGAACGGAAACAGCCGTCGGATCCGGGCATCGATCTTGGCGGTCGTGGGCAACTCGGGCGCGGCTCCGCGCGTCTTCCAGCTCCGCCGCCGCATCGCCAGCCCGAGCTGAAACTCGAACAGGTCATCGAAAATCAACCGTCGCCTGCCCGCCTCGTACTCCGCAATGGTCTTGGGCAGATGCAGCTCACGGATCGCCTGCCGCAGTCCGCAAACACCCAGCCGCTCGCGAAGGCCCGCCGGCAACGGGTCGGGCACGAGTTCGACGAACTGCTCGACGGCGGTCCGCACGATTCGCCGCATCTGGTCCTGCGAGAGCCCCTCGGTCAGCGAGTAAACGGGCAGAATCTCGCCGCGCGCTTCGGTATCGACGTCGCCGATCGATTGGACGCGCGGGTGCGAGAACTCCCAGCGGCCGGCGTGCCGCTTCGGTTTGCCCGAAAACAGCACCGATTCGCCAACCTGGAATTTGTGGATCATCCAGGGCTGATTGAACCACAGTCCGCGGACGTAGAGCCCGTCGCTGTCGATCAGCACGCCGACCAGGGTGCGACCGGCGCCCGTGGTGCGGCCGTCGCGATCGACGACCGTGCCTCGCACGGTTTGCAGCTCGCCCGTGCGCAGCTGGCTCGCGGGGCGGATGTTGGTCAGATCGAGGACGTCGCGAGGCAGCGTCCAGAGCAAGTCCTCGACGGTGACGATGCCGAGGTTGGCCAACAGCTTCATCCGATCGGGCCCGACCCCGCGCAGGAATTGGACCGATGTTTGGAGCGGGTCAGCGTTCATGGGTCCGATCGTCGCACAATTATAGCCGTCGCGTCCCTCCGAAGAGCTTTTTGCCGGCCTGCCCATTATGCTGCAGGAAAGCGTTTCGATCGCGTTTTTTCGCCACAAACGCCCAGCCCGCGCTCGGTTTGGAGAGATCCCCATGCGTTGTTCCCTGAGTTGTCTGATCTTTGCCTTGCTGTTGACCCTCGGGGCGTCCGCGGCCCGACCCGAAGGGCCCTCGGCAAAGGGATCCGTGACGGTCTATCGGGACACCTGGGGCGTGCCGCACATCTACGCCCAGAGGCCGGCCGAAGGCGCCTACGGACTCGGCTACGCCCAAGCCGAAGATCGGCTTGACGACATTTACAAGAACCTCCGCACGGGACTCGGCCGCATGGCGGAGGCATTCGGCGGCAAGAAGCTCGCCGAACAGGATTACATCATGCGGGTCTGCCGCAACGAAGAACTGGCCCGGGCTTATTGGAAGACCGCTCCAGCGCACATCAAGGACGTGTGCACGGGGTTCGTTGCGGGCGTCAAGCGCTACGTTGCCGAGCACCCGGAAAAAGTGCCGAAGTTTGCCTTCGAGATCGAGCCGTGGCAGGTGCTTTCCGTCGGTCGCGCGATGATTCTCAATTGGCCGCTGGGAACGATCAAAGACGACCTGGAGCGCGGGCAAAAGAAGCAAGCGGCGGCGAAGAACGTGCCGATGCGCTCGAACCAGTGGTGCGTGGCACCGTCGCGTTCCGCCGACAAGGTGCCCGTCTTGCTGGCCGATCCGCACCTCGACTGGGAGGGAATGGCCGTGATGTACGAAGCGCGCGTGCACGCGGGCGATCTGCGGATGAACGGCTTCTTCCTGGTCGGAGGGCCCACGTTGGGAATCGGGCACAACGCGCACGTTGGCTGGGCGCTCACCACCGGCGGACCCGACACGTCCGACGTCTACCAGATGAAATTCCGCATGTTCCCCAAGCCTCAGTACGAATACGACGGCAAGTGGCGCGACGCCAAGATGACCTTCATCCATTTCGAGGTGAAAGACGCGCCCCCGGTGATTCGACCAGCGCTCTACACGCACCTAGGGCCGGTGATCACGCAGCCCGACCGCAAGACCGGCGTGGCGTACGTCGGGGCGTCGCCCTATTTCGAGTCGATGGGGCTCTCGGAAGAGTTCTACAAGATGGCGATGGCCGGCGACGTTTACGACGTTTACAACGCCCTCGGCATGAACCAGTACAACGAGCAGAACGTGATGTTTGCCGATGACAAGGGTTCGATCGCCTACGTCCGCAACGGGGCAACGCCGATCCGCCCGCCGGGCTACGATTGGAACGCCCCAGTGCCGGGGACAACCTCAGCGACCGCGTGGAAGGGGATCCATCCGATCGACGACCTGGTGCACATCTTCAACCCGCCTCAAGGCTACATGCAGAACTGCAACATCAGCCCAGAAAACATGATGGTCGGCTCGCCGCTGACGCCCGACAAATATCTGCCCTACATCTATAACGTGTCGTGGGACTACAACAATCCGCGCGGCAAGCGGATCACCCAGCTCCTCGACGCGGACCACAGCGTCACTCAGGCCGATGCGATGGCCTTCACCACGGACGTGAAGGATATCCTGGCCGACCTGTGGAAACAGACGTTGCGGACGGCGGTCGCCGCCGCCGGCTCCGAACGGATGAAAGATCCGGAATTCGCGGCCGCGGTGCAGGCCATCGAATCTTGGGACGGGTTTTATTTGCCCGAGTACACGTCGACGGCCGTCTTCAAGTTCTGGCGGATCAAGTGCGGCAAGGCCCTCGAACTTTCCCCCTTGGGTCATGGAAAGCCGCTCGACCAGGCGGCGAACAAGAAGCTCGTCGAGCTGCTGGCGGAAACGATCGCGGAGATGAAAGCGCGCTACGGCAAATGGGACGTCCCCTGGGGCGACATTCACAAGGTGGGGCGCGGCGGCATCTATTTTCCGGTTGGTGGTTGCGATTACGAATCGGGCGACAAGGGGGCCAATTTTTCGGAGACGCTCTTCGACGTGAAGTCCGAGGAGGACAAGACTCATCCGGGCCGCTTCATCGCGCACAACGGATCGATGGCAACGATCCTGATGTTCTTCCACAAGGACGGCGTCCGGTCGTTCACCGTCAC
>DASPSM010000847.1:0-10664 GCA_035623955.1 Planctomycetaceae bacterium | reverse complement strand
ACATCAAGCGGCCCGTGCGGGCCTCTTTCAAGTAGTAGTCGAGGTCCAGCTGCCCGGGCGGGTTGTTCGGGATCACAGTGCTGAAAGGATTACCCTGATCGGTGGGCGCAAACAGCGGGTTGGCCGGCGAGCCGAACGGGTCGGCACCTGCCTGCCCGCGGATCACGACCGTGTCGGAGGTCCACACGTTCTCCGGCGGCTGGCAAAGGTACGGATCGTTATCGAAGAAATGATCGTCGTCGTCGTCGCCACCTCCACTGTGGGGCGCCGGGGGCGGCACGCGAGGCACGAGGGGCAAATTGCCGCCAACGATATTGTCGCCGATCGGTCCGGACGGCTGGATCCAGGAATCGTCGTCATCATCGCCGCTTTGACCGCGGAGGCTGGCGGTCATGTGGTCGGATTCGCTGGTGACGCGCGTCATCTGGATGCGAACGCCCTCGCCGGTGCCGTCCTGCGACACCTCGAAGACCCTGGCGGCGGTCAGTTTGCTCTTGCTCTTTTGAATCTTAGCGGGGTCGGCGAGGTCGCCGGGAGCCAGATTGAGGTAGTCGTAGACGACGGTCTTGCGCGTGCGCGGATGGTCCCCTTCGATGTGTGCGGTGATCTTGCGGATGACGTACGGTCGGTCTTCGTCGATCCGCATCAGCAGGTCGACGTTGCCCGGCTCCGGAAGGTAGCGGGGCAGGATCTCGACTTTGCAATAGACGTAGCCCAGCGCGCCGTACTTCTTCTTGATCTTCACGACGTCTTTGTTGATGATCCAGCCGTTGTAGTACTGCCCCTCGTGAGTCTTGATGTCTTTGAGCAGCTCGGCGACGGGAAACCGGGCGTTTCCCATCAGGTTGATCGTGCGGATCCGGTAGTGCAGCCCTTCCTGCACGTGGAAGACCAGCGTGATCCATTTGTGGTCTTCGGAATACCGGACTTCGGGCGTGACTTTGGCGTCGAAGTAGCCGCCGTTCTGGTAGTACTGGCGGACCTTGGCGCAGTCTTCGGGCAGCTTGGCCGGATCGAACTTGCCCCCGACGAAGCCGCCGTAGGCTGGCGTCGACACAAGCTGCAGCGCCAACAGCTCGCTGCTGAAAGCCTGGTTGCCCTCGAAGGTCCGCCACATGATCTTTTGCTTCACCCCCTCGTGAATGCGAAAGATGACGTCGCGATCGTCGCGGTTGCCACCCTTTTCGAGATCGACGGTGGCCTCCGAAAAGCCCTCCTGCTCGCGGTACAGGCTCTCGATCTTCTTGGCAGCCTCTCTGTTCGCACTGGCGTCGAACGGGCTGCCGACCTTGAGTCCAGTCGCTTCCTCGAGCTTCTTGGTTTTGACTTCCTTGTTGCCGATGTATTGCACGCTGCGGACGATGGGCCGCTCGAACACCTTGAAAACCAACACCACGCCCTTGCCGTTGATGGGATGGCGGAACTGGGTTTCGACCGTGTAGAACCAACCCGTCTTCCAGAGCGTGCGGACGTCGTCTTGGATCGCCTTCACCGAGGCTTTGTGGCCGGCGCTCACCTTCAGCTTCTGCGTGATGGCCGCCGGCGGAATCGTGGAGGCTCCTTCGATGACGATCTCCCTGATGAATTCGCCCTCCTGCTCGGCCTCGCGCTTGGCAATCAACTCGCCGATCCGCCGATCCTCGTCGGCCGGGTTGGCGGGCATCATCGGGTTTTTCTTGTTGCCGTTGTTGTTCCCCGGAGCCGCCTGCTGTCCGTTCTGCATGAACGCGCGATTGCTCATCGGGTCCAGCGGCGGCGTGCCGTCATCGTCGGCAGCGGCCCCGTTGGCTGCCAACAACAGGGTGCCGAGCGCAAGCCCCGCCAGACACAGGCCGCGGAACACGCCGCGGGCGGTCGCCAGACCGCAGGTGCCGGCTCGGACACCGCTCATGCCAGATTGCTTTCGAGTTGGAGGATCACAAGAAGTCGAGACGTGCCGTCGTGAAGACGAACGAGTGTCGCCGTGCGGCGTAACTTCCGGTGAAGAGTTGAGATGACTCTTCGGATCCGGCTGACAACAGGAGGCGTTCCTTAGGAACCTAAGTAGGCGGCAACGCCGACTCCACCGGCCGCATGGAGGCGAGGGAGAAATATCGCATTCGCCGGTTTACGACAAGACGAGTCTCGGAAGGTATGGCGAATGCCGGAAGATAGGTGGCCTGCGGGTTCTGCGGAAGATCACTCAGACGGGATTGGTCTGGGTTATCGCCTGGCCGATCTCGTGGATCGCCAGCGTGTCGAGCAGCTGATCATTCGATTCAAAGAGTTTCGCGAGGCACGCCTTGTGGATCTTCATTTTGGTGCCACCTACGCCGATCGCCCCGTAGCAAAACGCGCTGCCGCGCCGGGCCCCTTTGTCGGTCACCTCGATTCCTTCCAAACCGAGCGGAGGGACGGCATTGAGGTCAATCGCGACCTTGAGCGTGCCAATCGCCTCGCGCTCTGCGACCGAGAGCATCTTCGCTCCGGCGGTGCCCGCGGCGATCAGCACTTCGACGTCGGCACTGGCCGCTTGAAGGTCGTCGCGGCTGGCCGTCCGAACGCCGGTCACCTGCGCTCCCGAAACGGACGATGCGACGTCAGTAGCGGCCGCCTGTGCCCGCTCTAACGATCGCGACCCCACGCGGACGTGGGCCCCCTCGCGAACCAAGAGCAGCGCCGCACGCACGCCAACCGGCCCGGTGCCGCCCAGCACGAGGGCTATCCGATCCCGTAAGCTCCCATGTTTACGCGCGGCCAGAACAGCGGCGGCCGCCGTCGTGTTCGATCCATTGGAATCGACCATAACTGAGACGCGCAGCGGCCCGAAAAACGTGGCTTTCACTTTCTCGAACAGCTGTTGGCCCGCCTCGACGTCGCTGCCGCCGACGTAAATCGCCGTGTTCTTCAAATCGGCAGGGCCGCGCGTAAAAATCGCGCCGTGCACCAGCGGCTCGACCATCTCGGGCGTGACGTCACCATAGCTGAAAAGCTGGTCGATCCCGGCGTCGACCGCGACGACGCGATCGAACACGCTCGGCACGGGGTCCGTGTCGAATTGAATCAGAATGCGGCGCATGGCAACGGAGAGCCGTTAGCCGGGAACCGGAAATGACGAATGACTGAAATTGACGAAGCACAAATGACGAACTGTTTTCTCGGCCGCTTCTGCCGACCCGGCCGAATGACCTAAGCCCGAAGGGAAGACGCTTGCGTTTCGAGCTTCTGGCTTCGAGCTTCCTTCGTCATTGGCTTCGTCATTCGCACTTCCATGTATCGACGTTCGAGCGCTATCAGACGCCGGCGAACGGGTGCTTGGCCGTCGCCTTCTTCTCGAGGATTTCTTTGGGCGTCGGCTCGTTCTTCATCGCGCGGGCGATGGCCAGCTTCGTCGCGTCGTAATTGAATTGAAAGATCTTTTTGTCGTCCTTGGCTTCCCAGTGGATGAACACGCCGCAGACGATCACCAGATTGTCGCACTGGTCCTTGGGAATCACGCCCGCTTCGACGCTGTCGGCCACGGCCTTGGCGACCGCGTACTGTGCCGGGCCGAACATCTGCACGGCTTGTTTGGCTCCCTTGATCGTGACCTTGGTAATCAGCACCGTCGCCGGCTTGGCGATCAGGTTGGGGGTCAAAACGGCCAGCAGGTTGCTGTGTCCAGCGCTTTGATTGGCAAGCGCATTGGCAAACGCGATCCCGACCGGGCCCGTCTTATCGCCGATCAAAAGATCGATATGGGCGACCTCGTTGCCTTCGCCGCACAGCGCTTCTCCAATGTACATCGACATGCTGCCGTTCTCCTCAAATGAGTTTCTGCAGATTCGGTGGGCGGTTCGCCTGTCCCGCGCTCGGTCGAATCGGCGGGATCGCGAGCAAGCCCGACCGATAATCCGCAACCGCCTTCGTCCGGCTGGCATCGCATTGATAACGCGCCGAGTGCGAGAATTCCAGTTCGCTGTCCGCCCGGCCTGGCCGGGGCACCGCATGAGGTTCGGAAATCCCGCGACATGCGACACGAACGGCTGATGATCTTTGGCGCAAGCACGCGGGCCGCGGCGCAGTCGGCCGTGCGGGCCTGCCTGCGTCCGCTCTGTGCCGACCACTTTGCGGACGAGGATCTTTTCGAGCTCGCCGAGGTGCTGCCGCTGACTCATTATCCGCACGGCTTGATCGCGGCAGCCGGGAGCGGGCCGCCGCTCCCGTGGATGTACACGGGAGCGATCGAGAACCATCCGCGACTGCTCGAGAAGCTCGCCGCGATTCGACCGCTATGGGGCAATCCGGCGGACGTCGTCACCCGCGTACGCGATCCGTTTGCAGTGGCTCGCGTTTTGAAGGACGCGGCGCTCGACGCGCTTCGACTTTGTCCGCAGGATCAGCCCCCTCCGCGCGACGGCCGCTGGCTCGTCAAGCCGTTGCGCGGCGCGGGCGGACGCGGAATCCAGGTCTGGGACAATTCGGCAGCCCTCTCAGCAGGTGGGCCCCGCTGCCCGTATTACTTCCAACGGCGCGCCTTCGGCGAACCCCATTCAGCCATTTATCTCGCGACACCCGACCGAACGGTATTCATCGGAATATCTCGACAACTCGTCGGCGAACCGCGATTGAATGCCGGCGAGTTTGCCTATTGTGGCTCTGTTGGCCCGGTGAACATTGGTGAATCGGTGCGTGAGCAAGTCGTCCGTTGCGGCGAGGTCGTCGCGTCGGAATTCGGGTTGCGGGGGCTCTTTGGAATTGACTTTGTGGTGGAGGACGAATCGATCGCCTGGCTCACCGAAGTCAACCCGCGATATACCGCGTCGGTCGAGATCTTTGAGACGGCGCTTGGAATTTCGTTCCTCGGTGACCACGTGCTCGCCTCGGCTGCTTTCGAGGAAGCCGACTGCTCGCGAAACATCGCGGACGACCTGCAAGGTCGCCTGGATGGGGCCCGCCGGTCGGGCGCAGCGCGGATCTGCGGCAAGGCGATCGTCTACGCGCCGTTTACGGTCCGGGCACCCAGTCTGGTCGAAGTGATGCGCATCCCGGCTTTCGCGGACAACGCAACCCGAATTGCCGACAGGCCGCGGCCCGGGACGATCGTTCCCGCCCGAGCGCCCCTTTGCACGCTGCTCGTGGACGATTGGAAATGGTCGTCGAAATCGCCGGAGATGTTATTGGGCGGTTTTGAGCCGGCTCTATCCGCCCTGGAGGCCCATTTGGAACCGGATTGCGAGAGGTAACAAGGCTGCCACCAAGTCTTAAGGGGCTCCCATGCGTCAGGTGGGCGGGCTTTGATTCTTCTTGATGGGGCGCTGATTGGCAGATAGAATCGCAACCAATTCGAGGGATTTCCGCTCTTCTTGCGAGCCAACTACACGCGAGGCCATGTCGAAGCCGACCGACATCCGGATTGTTGAAGCCAGCCTGAGCTTTGAATCGGTCCCGTATCGCACTCCCTTGAAGTTTGGCGGCCGGACCGTCGATCACGCCGTCCTGGTGAACGTGGAGGTCTCCGCGGAAAGCCGGCGCGGCCACGGCGCCTCGGGCTTCGGCACGATGCCCTTGGGCAGCACCTGGGCCTGGCCTTCTAGTGCCCTTTCGGTCGAGCAGACCGAAGACGCGATGCAGAAGTTCGCGGAGGACCTCGTCGAGTTAGCCAATGGCTATCCCGATTTGGGACATCCGATCGAGATTGCCTACCAGCTATCGGCCGAGTATCCGCATCTCGCCAAGACGCTGTCTCAGCGGCTGAAGCTCGCGGAAGAAATTCCTGTGCTGGCCCAGCTCGTGGCGGGGAGTGCCTTCGACGCCGCTCTGCACGATGCGTTCGGCCGCGCCAACGATATGAATTCGTACGACGGATTGTCGTCCAAGCACATGAACGACGACCTGTCGGTCTATCTCGACGGACAGTTCAAAGGCGAATATCTCGACAAATACACGCTCAGGCAGCCCAAGCCGACCTTGCCGCTTTACCACCTCGTGGGAGCCCTCGATCCGCTCACGCCGGCGGACGTCAAGCAACCACTCAAGGACGGACTGCCGGAGTCTTTGGCGGATTGGATCAAGGCCGACGGCCTGACGCATTTGAAGATCAAGCTGGCGGGGGACAATCTCGATGGGGATGTCGAGCGGACGCTGGCCATCGATCGCGTGGCGACGGAGTCCGCGTCGCCCAAGGGAAAGACAACTCTGGCTTATTCGTGCGACTTCAACGAGAAGTGCGCGAACGCCGGCTACGTGGTCGATTTTCTGAATCGCGTCAAGAAGCAGAGCGCGGCGGCGTGCGAGCGTATTCAGTACATCGAGCAGCCGACGCACCGGAACCTGCGCGAACATCCCAACGACAAGATGCACGACGCGGCCAGGCTCAAGCCGATTGTGATCGACGAGTCGCTGGTCGACTACGACACGCTCACGCTGGCGCGCGACATGGGTTACAGCGGCGTCGCGCTCAAAACGTGCAAGGGACAGACCGATTCGCTCTTGCTGGCGGCCGCCGCACAGAAATTCAATATGTTTCTCTGCGTACAGGACCTCACCTGCCCGGGCGCCTCGTTCCTGCAGTCGGCGTCGCTCGCGGCTCGCATCCCGACGGTGGCCGCCGTCGAGGGCAACAGCCGGCAATATTGTCCGCAGGCCAACAAGCTCTGGGCAAAGAAGTATCCGGGCCTCTTCAAAGTCACGGACGGCCAGGTGGCGACCGGCGTGCTGAACAAGATCGGCCTGGGTTTCTAGCGCTTTCCTGACGGCGCTCTTCCTGACAGCGGCCCACCGTCTTTCTGGCTCGCCTGCCTACCACACTCCGCGCGTCTGCAGCGATTGGATATTCACCAACGCCAGGAGGCCAAAGAAAAACGCCGGGTAAGTGCCGAACATTTCACGATTGAGATAGAAGGCGACGGCTGCCACGACGGCCACAACCACGCTCAAGGTCACCGTCAATTTCGGGCCGTCCCACGGGCGAAAGTGGACCAGCAGGGACTCGGCAATTCGGCCGCCATCCAAGGGGAGCACGGGCACAAGGTTGACAAGGCCCCACACGAGGTTGATCCACGTCATATCCCACAAAAAGTCCGACAATCGGTTGCGCCACGCCAGTTCGAGTTGCTGCGGCCGTCCCGACGCAGCAAGCGCCATGGCCAGCGCGATCATCAGGCCGAACAACAGAAATCCCGCTGCCGGACCGGCGAACGAAATCAACACCGATCGCCCCGTCGTTCGGCCGTAACCCGGGCGATAGACCGCGAGCCCCCCGAAGCCGTAGAGATAAACTTCGGGCGGCCACCCGAAGAACAGGGCGGTGAGTGCGTGCCCCATCTCGTGGACGAGGATCGAAATGAACAGGCATCCGATCCAGATCACCAACAGATCGAGATGCTGCCCGCTATTGGGGCGCCAGCCGGTAATCAAACCGGCCAGCCAGAACCACGGCGTGACGGTCACCGGAATGCCCAACACGCGGAACCGCAAGTCGTAGGGAGTCGTCCCGACCGGTCCAAACATTTCGCAAACGCTTTCTGAATCTTGGTGCCGGCGGCGACGGCGGGCCGGGCGTTCGGGCATTGACCCCCTGATGCGACTGACTACGATATGCACACGTGGCCGGCCGGTCGCACAAGCTCGGTTCGTCGTCGCCTTGACTGGCGGCAGCGAACGCTGCGGGGTTACCCCGTGGTCGCAGCATTGTATCCATTTCGTGGCGTGAATGACCTCCTCGGCAGACCATACCGAGTAGGACATTCGGCACAGGACCCGTTGTGCAGCCCGCCGGCCATGCTCTTTGGATCCCCCGCGCATGGGGCTCTTCGAATTTCTCCGGCGCCTGTTTTCCCCGCGTCCCTCTCGGTCCATTCCCGCGACTGCGCGCCCCAGAAAACGCCGCAAGCCGCGACTGGTGCCGCTACGACGTGAGCTGGCGTCGACGACGTGGGGACTGAATAAGACCGTTCGCAGCGAGATTGTTCCCTATGCCTTCGCGCGGCTCGGCGTCGGCACCGATCGCTACCTCGATCTTTCGCGGGACGGAAGCGACGAGCGTCTGGCCCGCCACACGTTCCCCATTTTTCGCACGCCCGAGCAGCTTGCCCAGTGGCTCGAGTTGCCCGTCGGCCGGCTGGCCTGGCTCGTCCATCGCTACGCGGATGACTCGCGACCGCAGAGCGAGCGCGAGGCCCATTACCATTTTCGCTGGCTCAACAAGCGGCGGGGTGGACGACGCCTGATCGAATCGCCCAAGCGGACGCTCAAACACGCGCAGCGCCGCATCCTCCGCGAAATCCTGGACAAAGTCCCGCCGCACGACGCGGCCCACGGCTTTTCTCACGGGCGATCGATCCTCACGAATGCCCGGCCGCACGTGAAGCAGGCCGTCCTCGTGAAATTCGATCTGGCCAATTTCTATCCGAGTGTGACCTTCGCCCGGGTGACGGCCATCTTCCGCAGCCTGGGCTACAGTCGCGAGGCGGCGATCTGGCTCGCGCGTCTGACCACGTCGGCCCTGCCCGCCAATATGCCGTTTCTCAAGGAGGAGCCGTCGGCCGTGTTGCCGTATCTCAAACGACACCTGCCGCAGGGGGCTCCGACATCTCCCGCGCTGGCCAACCTCTCGGCCTATTCGCTCGACGTGCGGCTTGCCGGCTTGGCGCGTTCCTTCAGAGCAACTTATACGCGGTATGCCGACGATCTGACCTTCTCCGGCCCAGAGCGATTCGGCACATCGCTGCGCGACTTCATTCCGCTGGTCGCTCAGGTCGTGCGTCAGGAGCGTTTTCGTTTGAACGCGTCGAAGCGAAAAGTGCTGCGATCGACCGGCAAGCTCGTCGTGACGGGCGTCGTTGTCAACGAAAAGCTCAACGTGTCGCGGCGAGAATTCGACCGGCTCAAGGCCGTGCTGACGAACTGCCTGCGGCACGGCGCCTCGACGCAGAACAAGACCGCTCACCCGCATTTTCCCGCCCATTTGCGCGGCCGCATCGCGCAAGTCACGCAGCTCAATCCGGCTCGCGGCGCGAGGCTCCTGGCGATTTATAATCAAATCGATTGGAATCGTTAGGATGCGTTTGATTTCTCCCTCTCCCGGTCCGCCGGAAGAGGGCCGGGGTGAGGGCGGATTTAGAGGTTTCGGCGATCGAAGAGCCCTCACCCTGCCCTCTCCCATCGGAATGGGAGAGGGTTTTGTGCCCGGCTCCCGCTCGATGCAAACGACACGCACCCCATGCTCCGCGACTTGCTGTTAACCTACATCACTCGCCCCCTGGCGCGGTTGATTATCCGCTTGGGAGCGTTGCCTGCGCTACGGTTCTGTTTCCACCACGTGCCGGCGCTCGAACGCCTCAACGACGAGCTGGAAAAGGACCTGGCCGAGTGGATCCGCGCCTCGATTCTCTTATTGCTGATCACAGCCAATATGGAAGTCCTGCTTTGGCACCCGCTCATCCCTTTTCCCGATTTGCTCGACGCGCATAAATGGTTCGGCGTCTTCCTGAGGCTCATGCTGGCGGTGGCCGTGATCCAGATGATGCCCGACCAGGAGCTCTTTACGGTGATTCACCCCGGGCCACGAATGCCGGCGTTTCCGCCCGGCGCGTCACTGGCCTGCAAACTGCGGCTCTGCGCGAAGCCCTTGTGTCTCGGCTTTTTCTGGCAGCATCTCAGCCGCTCGTCGCCCGTGTTTGCAATACTCGCGGTGATCTTCACCGGATGGATCGGCTGGGTCTGTTACGGGATGGCCGTCTTGCAGTACCTATTCATCGGCCTGGTCACTTCGCGGGATCGTGCGATCGATGTGCTGATGGTCTTCGACGCGCAAATGGCTGCCCGCCGACACGAGCTGGTGCGTCAAGTCCGCGTCTTGAGTGAGTTCGCCCGGCAAGAACCGGCCTTCGATCAAGAAGAATTCCAGGTCCACAACGAGTCCCGCTGCGGCGATTAGCTGGGCGAGCCGGTGCGTTGCGGCAGAAAGGTTGTCAGGAGGATGGAAATCGAAGTAGCCGGTTCGCAGCCGGTCGACATCTACCGCTTGTTGATTTCCTGCGTCACTCCCCGGCCAATCGCCTGGGTGACGAGCATCGACACGCAGGGGCGGGTGAATCTTGCTCCGTTCAGCTTCTTCAACGCATTCGGGGCCGATCCGCCCGTGGTGGTGTTCGCCCCCAATCGCAAGAGCGACGGATCGAAGAAGGACACGCTGGCGAACGTCGAGGCGAGTGGCGATTTCGTGGTCAATGCGGCCGTCGCCGGCCTGGCCGAACAGGTCAACCTCTCGTCGAAGGACTTGCCGCACGGAGAGAGCGAGGTCGAGCTGACAGGCTTGTCGGTAACGCCCTCGAAGAAAGTGAAGACGCCGCGCCTGGCCGAATCGCCCCTGCACTTGGAGTGCGTGCTCCGCCAGGTGTTGCCTGTCGGCGATCGGCAAATGTCGGCCAACCTGGTGATTGGCGAGGTCGTACTATTCCACGTCGACGACAGCCTGCTCGACGCGCAGGGCCGCCTCGATCCGCGAAAGGTCAAAACGATCGCCCGGCTCGGCGCCAACTATTATTGCCACACGAGCGACATCTTCGAGATGAAGCGGCCGTGAACATGCGCTCGTGCTGCGCTCATGAGCGAGCACGGATGTCTGCGGCGGCTCAACCGACTCGGTTGAAACATGAGGCTCTTCTCAACACTTTCGAGGTGGCACGACCGCGCGGGCGAAC
>DASPSM010000827.1:0-4140 GCA_035623955.1 Planctomycetaceae bacterium | reverse complement strand
GTGAGCCGTGGATTGCTGCCTTCGCATCCTGTCATCGGGGAACCACGACTCGCGGGCTTACGGGGCTGGGTGCAGATGAGAAGGCGGGGTTTTTGACCCCGCCTTTTTTGCGCAGCGATGAACGCACCGGGATCGAGCGGATCCTTTAGGTCGTGCGTGCGATTCGTGCAGGTTAGCTCGCGTGATCATCGAGGGGGCTCCGCCTTCATCAGTGTCCTGTACGCTCCGGCATGACCAAAGTCAGCCTCAAGAAGCACGCATTTCCAATGGTTGTGCACGAGCCGTAGCCAGCTGAGCGAGCATCATTTCGCGGACTGTCGTTTGCCCAAGCAATGCGGCGCAGATGTCCGGCCACGCTTGCGTGCGAGCGATGAATCCGAGCAGAATTGCCCGAACCGGACGTTTGCTTCGGAGACCGATTCATGGTCACGTCCACCGTGGTCACGTTCTCGCCGACTCCGGCGCCTCTCTTGCAACAATGGCTCGTGGCCCAGATGGGACAAGCTTCGTTGCGGGTCGTTGCCCTCGACGACTTGCCCGAAGCCGAGCGCAACGCCGCCTTGGCCGAGGCGGACGTCGCGCTCGGCGACTATACATTCCGGCATCGGATCGATGAGTCGCTCTTGGTCCGGATGCCAAAGCTCAAATTCGTGCAACAGCCGAGCGTCGGCTACGAGCATATCGACCTGGAGGCGTGCCGGCGCCGCGGCGTTCTGGTCGCCAATACGCCGGGTGTGAATGCGGCAGCCGTCGCCGAACACACGATCATGGTGGCGTTGGCCCTGCTCAAGCGGCTCGCCCTTGCGAACAAGGCGACGCACGCGGGCAGTTGGAGCCAGCGCGAGCTGATGTCGGACCACGGCGTCTTTGAGCTTGCGGGAAAGACGTACGGGCTGATCGGTTGCGGGACTATCGGCAAGGAGGTGGTGAAACGCTTGCGGCCGTTCGCCGTGCAGCTCATTTACTTCGACATGCAGCAGTTGACCCCCGAGCAGGAGTCGGAGTTGGGTGTCCGCTTCAAGCCACTGGATCATGTCTTGCGTCTGGCCGACGTCGTCAGCCTGCACGTGCCCCTCACTGAGGCGACTCGCAATCTTATTGGCGACCGTGAGCTGGGACTGATGAAATTTAGCGCCATCCTGATCAACGTGGCCCGTGGCGGATGCGTCGACGAGCGGGCGCTGGCGAATCGTCTCCGCGCCAAGAAGCTCGGTGGGGCCGCGCTAGATGTGTATTCACAGGAACCGATCTCAGCGGACCATCCCTTGCTTGACCTGGAGAACGTGATTTTGACGCCCCACATTGCCGGGGCAACGAACGAAGTCCGAGAACGAGTCGTGCGAATCGCGGTCGCGAATTTGGTCCAGGTGCTCCAGAGCCGGGTGCCGCAGCATGTGCTTAATGCAATGTGATTTCACGATTAAGTAGCAGGCACAAGGAGTGTGGCGGCTACAACCGAAACCAAACGGCAACCCGACGGGTTGCCGCCCGGAGATTTATCATGGCAAGGCTCCGCGGGACCGACGCCCTGACGCAGTGCCTGTCGGCCATGGAAGTTCGGCGAATTTACGGCGTCATCGGTACGTCGATCGTCGGATTTCTCGATGGGTTGTACGAGGTCAAGGAGAACATTCGTTACGTCAGTTGCCGGCATGAACAGGTGGCTGGAAGCATGGCCGATGCGGAGGGACGGCTCACCCGCCGCCCTGGCGTCGTGGCCTTGCATTCGGGACCCGGCGCGCTCAACGCGATGATTAGCCTGGCTAATGCGGCCAAGGACTGCTCGCCGGTCCTAGCGGTTGCCGGCTCGATCAAACGCAAGCTCCAGGGCTGCGACGGCATGTTGGAGCTCGATCATGTGCGCGTCTTTCGTCCGCTGTGCCGCGGGACGTTTCGCATCGAGGCGGTGCGCGACATCCCCAAGATCATGTCGCTGGCGTGGAAAGCGGCCATGTCCGGCCCGGGCGGACCGGCGCTCGTTGAAGTCCCCGAGGACATCTGGGTCGACCACGACGAGGTGGACCTCGGTCAACTCGATTTGACCGTGGGCGCCCCACCACGAATTCCCAAGGAACGCCTTGACGAAATTGCACGCCGCCTGCTCGACGCGGCCCGACCGGTGCTTCTGGCCGGCGCCGGCGTTTCGTACACGAACGCAGGCCATCGATTGCAAAAGCTGGCGGAGCGCTTGAAGGTCCCGGTCGTGACGACCGGCAACGGCCGCGGAGCCATTTCGGAACTGCATCCGCTATCGTGTGGCCGGGCCGGTTACGGCGGCGGAAACCCGGTCGCCGACGAGGCCCTGCGCCGGGCGGACTTTATCCTGGGCGTCGGTTGCACGATGTCGGACATGACGACGTACGAATACACATGGCCCATCCAGGCCGACGTCGTTGTCGTCAACCTCGACGAGGACAACGACCAGAAGCGGATTCCCTTGGAAGCGGTGCTCGCAGATGCGCGCCAGTTCATCGACGATTTCCTGCAAGCCCTCGATCGCCACCGGCCCCAGGAACGGGCTACCTGGATCACGGAGCTCGAACCGTCGCGGCAAGCGTGGAAGAATCTGCTCGACAGCGCACGCAACCCGGCGCGGCAGCCGGTCTCGCCGGCCCTGGTCTGCGACCGCTTGCGAGGGCGACTTCCGGCGGACGCGATTATCACCGTCGGCGCCGGGCTGCATCTCCTTTACCCGATGGCGTTCATTCCGTCGAAGCTTCCGCTGACGTTTCTGTCCGCGGTTAACTTTGGGGCGATGGGGTTTGGCTTTCCAGCCTCGCTGGCGGCTAAGTTGATCTACCCCGAGCGGCCAGTGATCGCCGTTCTCGGCGACGGGGATTTTCTGATGACCGTGCAAGACCTGGAGACAGCCGTCCGTGAGCGGATCCCCGTGCGGATCTTCATCGTGAACGACAATTCCTACCGAGTCCTTGCATTCCGGCAGAGAGTCCAATTCCAGGGACGCGTTCACGGAACGCTGCACGACAACCCCGATTTCTGCAAGCTGGCCGACAGCTTTCACATTCCGGCGTGGCGGATCGATGGGCCGGAGCAGATCGACGGCGTCCTCGATGCGGCGCTGGCCGCAACGGGGCCCAGCGTGGTTGAAATCGTGACCGCTGCGGATGACGTCCCGCCGATGAATCTCGAGGCCGCGATGCGGATGAGCTAAATCACGAGAAGACATATGGCGTCAAATTTGCCTCCGACGATCGACGTCACCACCTTGGAGGCGAAGTGTGGTTGGCTGCCGATCCGATTGGCGTAGTCTCGGCATCGACGGCATTGTGCCAGCGTCGAGTGGGAATCCATCGGGGAAGTTTGCGCTGATGAACATCAACGAGAGCATTCAGGCGATTCTCTCACGTGAGAAGGTCGTCGCGGACTTCTTCTATTTGACGTTCCTCGACCGCTACCCCGCGGTGCAACAGTTCTTTGTAGACGTGGACATGCAGCAGCAAAACGTCTTGCTCACAATGGGGCTCTTCATTGTGGAGCAGTATTATCGGTTCCAGTATCCGGCCATCAAGCACTATCTGCGGTTGCTTGGACACAAACATTATCTGCGCGAAGTTCCTGCCGAAATGTACGCCGACTGGCGGGCCTGTTTAGTTGAGACGCTCCAACAGTTTCACGGCAGTGCATGGACCACCGGTCTGGAGGCGGAGTGGAACTCCGCCATCGCCCTAGCGAGCCAAATCATGCTCCAGGGATATCAGGCCCGCCCGAAATTCGAGTAGGGCGGCAACGCTGGGTTTCTCTTGCTTGAACGTTTTTGCATACTGGCAGTGTTGCACCGGATCATGTGCTTGCCAACCAGCATCCAATGGAACCGACTGCCCAAGTCGACAGGCTGCGGCGCGAATAGCAAGCCTTAAGTCGCGAATTGCTCGGCTGACCGGGCAACGAGCATTTAAAGCAGCCGATCGTCACAGTCCGTGTTAAGAAATGAGGCGTCAATCCGTCAAGCTCCCGAACATTCGCTGAGACGGACTCAGATTTCCGAGTGACCCACCACAAAATTCGGGGGCAAGACATTCGTCGTCCGAGTGCTACGTCCCCGAAACTCCCGCGTATGATCACCGGCCCGGCGATCGAAAAGCACACGATCCGCTTGTCGAACGACTTGGCGACGCCGTT
>DASPSM010000826.1:0-9284 GCA_035623955.1 Planctomycetaceae bacterium | reverse complement strand
GACCGGCTCGTGCTGCCGCTGCATGATGAACTTCCAAGCCTCGACGACTTCGGCCGCGTCGGCCGGACGCAGCGTGATCAAGCCGGGGATCGCCCGCAACGAGGCAAGGTGCTCGACCGGCTGGTGCGTGGGCCCGTCTTCGCCGACGCCGATCGAATCGTGCGTGAAGATGTAGATCGTCGGGATCTCCATCAGCGCCGACAGGCGCAAGGCCGGCCTCAGGTAATCGCTGAACACTAAAAAGGTCGAGCCGTAGGGACGCACTTTTGATACCGAAAGTCCGTTAAGAATGGCCGCCATGGCGTGTTCGCGGATGCCGAAATGGAAATTGCGGCCGCCGTAACTGCCCGCCTCGAAGTCGCCGGCCCCGTCGAACGCCAGACGCGTCTTTGTCGATGGGGCCAGGTCGGCCGCTCCGCCGATGACCCACGGCACGTTCTTGGCAAACGCGTTGAGAACTTTACCCGAAGACTCTCGCGTGCCGAGCCCTTTCGCATCGGGGGCGAACGTCGGCAGCTCGCAATCCCATCCTTCAGGCAATTCGCGGCGCTGCATCCGCGTGAGCTGGTCAGCCAGGTCGGTCGACTTCTTCTTGTATTCGTCGAATCGCTTGAACCAGGCCTCGCGCAGCTCGTGGCCGCGTTTCCCCATGCCGTCGCGAAAATGCTGATACACGCCGTCTGGAACGAGGAATTTCGCGTCCTCGGGCCAGCCGTAGTTCCGCTTGGTGAGGCGAATCTCCTCTTCGCCCAAGGGTTCGCCGTGAGCGGCACTGGTGTCCTGCTTGTTGGGAGCGCCCCAGGCGATGTGGCTGTCGACGATGATCAAAGTCGGGCGGTCGCGCGTCTCTTTGAAGACCTTGAGCGCCCGCTCGACCATCTCGAGATCGTTGGCGTCGCCGACCCGCGTCACGTTCCAGCCATAACCCATAAACCGCGTGGCGACGTCGTCGCTGTAGGCCAGGCTGGTGTGCCCCTCGATCGTGATCTGGTTGCTGTCGTAGATCCAGCAAAGTTTCGACAGCTTCCAATGTCCGGCCAGCGAGGCCGCCTCGTTGCTGATTCCCTCCATCATGCAGCCGTCGCCGCAAAGGGCGTACACGTCGTAATCGAACAGTGTGAAGTCGGGGGTGTTGTAGCGTGAGGCCAGCCAGCGCGAAGCGACCGCCATGCCGACGCTGTTCGCCAGGCCCTGCCCGAGCGGGCCGGTCGATGTCTCGACGCCGCTCGTCCAGCGGTATTCGGGGTGACCGGGAGTTTTGCTGCCCAGTTGCCGGAAGCGCTTAATTTCCTCCAGCGGCACCGACAACTCGCCCAGCCGTTCGTACTTACGGTTGACCGCTTTCACGCCCGTCAGGTGCAAAAGCGAATAGAGCAACATCGAGGCGTGGCCGGCCGAGAGCACAAAGCGATCGCGGTTGGGCCAGATCGGATCGTCCGGGTCGAACCGCAAAAAGCGCTGCCAAAGAACGTAGGCCGTGGGAGCCATGCCCATCGGCGAGCCTGGGTGGCCGGAGTTCGCCGCCTGGACGGCATCCATGCAGAGGGTGCGGATGGTGTTGACCGCGAGCTTTTCGATGGGCGACGTTTCGCCCGCCACTGTAAGACCGATCCGGACGGACATGGTGTTGCTCCTGCGTCCAAGATGTAAGGCCCGCCCCAGCGGAATCTGCCAGTAGTTTCACGCGATCCGGGTCAAAGAGCCAGTGACCGGGCACAGATTTAGGTGAACGCCGGCCTTCTTGTGAAATGAGCAAGAATCTGAGAGCGGTCCCCAATCAAGAAGCCTACGATCCGGTCAACCAACCTGCGATGTTGCTGCTCTGTCGCGCAGTTCGCCGCATCGATGCACTTCAAGAAAGGCTCGCAATGAACGACTCGATGCTCAGCGCGCTTCGCGCGGCTGGTCCCTCGGCCGAGCTGACCAACGACGACCGGCTTTACGACCCGTTGATCGGCTCGTGGAACGTGCGCGCCGTCGATTATCTGGACGACGGTTCCCGACGAGTAAACACAGGGGAATGGCATTTTGCCTATGTCCTGGAAGGGCGCGCGGTGCAAGACGTTTGGATCTCGCCGCCTCGGTCAGACCGTCACGCCGATATGCCGAAAGAGTGCAACCGATATGGCACAACGCTGCGGTTTTTTCACCCCGCGCGCAAGCGCTGGGAATTGACGTGGACCAACCCAGTGAGCGGAGCCCGCAACGTACTCGTCGCCCGACGGGACGGCAACGACATCGTCCAAGAGGGACGAGCGGACGAGGGGGACTGGATGCGCTGGGTCTTTACGGAGATTTCCAAAAACTCCGCGCGCTGGTACGGCGAGACGTCGATCGACGGCGGCAAGACGTGGAAGCTGGGAGCCGAATTCTCCCTGACCCGTCAGGGCAACGGACCGGAGGTCTAAGCCCGGCGCAGGCAATCGCCGCCGATTTCGGCCGAAATTGGCCCGAAATTCCCCCTAAGATTTCATGCGTCTTGGCGAAGACCCGCTTAGAATTGCTAAGATACGAGCTGGCCGCCCAACATGGGGCTTAGGACACGCCCCGGCAAAAACGTGCTTTCCGTCACGTTGAGGAATGCCAATATGTCACTCGAAGGGTTCTTGCTTCCCGTGCTCGCATCGGATGCGGAAGGCATTTGGGTGCTCATCCCGCTTGGGGCCTTTGCGATGGTGGTCGTGATCGTCAAATCGGTCATCAAGCATCGCGAGCGCATGGCCAAGATCGGCATGGGGATCGACCCCGACTCCGATCCGGCGGCTCCCAGGACCCTGACGGGGCAACCTTACGAGCCCCACGTGTAGGTCCAAGAATTTCCGTTTGCCTCGTGCGTCCTTCGGGGCAAGCGTGACCTGCACAATCGATCGCGGACTCACCCGCTCGTGGACGCGTCGGCTTTGGTCGCTCGGACCGCGTGTCGTGCGTGGCCGAGCAGGCGGTAGACTCGGCCGCTCAGGGTTGGTTTAGAACTCTCGAGGCATGCCTGCACGAAACCGGGTTCATTCCACGGAGTATCGTCGCGTGCCGAGCGGAGAAAATCGCTTCCCGAATCCCGGAGGCGTTCCTGGGGAAAAAGCGCGATCGTGTCGCCAATCTTGTAGATCGGCTCGGGGGAATCGCCTGCGCCAATCACCCCTCTCAAGGCGCCCGGGAGCGAGCCGGCGGATGTCACCAGATGAGTCGTCGGCGTGGCGCGTGGATTGATCTCGAGCAACGTGGGCTGGCCGCTCGCTTGATCGATGATGAAATCAAATCCGCAAATGCCGGAGGATTTAAGCCGGCCGATCATTTTCTCCACGGATTGCAGCACCTTGGGATCTTCATGCACCTGAACGACGGACGCGCATCCAACACGACCATTCGCCTTGAGCACACGCAGGACGATGCAGGCGAGCAATTGCCCCTGCCAGCAGGCGCAAGTGCAAGTGATTTCCTCACCAGGGACGAAGCGTTGGGCATTAACGACCGGCCGGCGACGCTTGAGCGATGCGATCAGATACGTTGCTTCGCGGTCCACTAGAGCTCGTTTCAGGGCGCGGGGAAAATCAATGGGAACACTGATCGCCGCAAAGACCGCGCGGGCTTCTGCGGGGGTGGAAACAATCCTCACTCCATAACCACCGGAAGTGCCGTCCACTTTGAGAACGAACGGGAATTCCTTTCGTTCGATCCAGGCCTCGAGATCGTCTCGACAGCCGAGCACCTTGGTCTCTGGGACAGCCACTCCGAGTTCCCTGGCAAGAGCGGCGATTCGGCTTCGCGAGCCTAAGTCCTGATAAGAGGATGCGTCACCCAAGGAGCGACTCACGAGCGCTCTGAATTCTGCGGACGACTCGGTACTCCCCATTTGGCGGACCTGGCCAGCTACTAAGTCATCGCAAGGAACCAATAAATCCGGCCTGGCTCGGTCAGTTGCCCGGCGAATGCAGTAGGGGATCGCGAAAAGATGGAGTCGATGCAGACGGGCTATCGAACGGGTGGACTCGAAAACATGTCCAGGGAGGCACAGCGCTTCGACATTCCATCCCGCCTCCGCGAATGCCATGCCGATGCGGGCTGAAGATGTCCAGCGGTAGGCGGTGAGCAACAATGCGGTTGGTTTCATCGGGTCGACTTCAGATGCCCAACTTCCATTAAGAATCGACCGTATGTCATCAACCGCATCTCACAGTGGCGGCTCGCGGCGGTTCGGCCAGAGGTCACTTGCCGTCAATGCGGGCGGGATTGGCGCGGCTTGTGGCTCGAGTCGAGCGTTTCAGACGACGGGCCAGCGTTCTCGCCGTGTATTCCACCCCAAACACGAACCGCATGACCGGGCCAAAACTGGGCGCGGAGGCGAGGCCGGTTAAATAAAGACCCGGCACGGAACTTTCAAAACACTGAGACAGCACAGGCGCGGATTCAACTGTTTTGATCCGCGCACGTATTTTCTCGCCGAGAAACGCCAACCGGTTCAGGTCCACGCGATACCCGGTGGCAGCCACGACGTGGTCTGTCACGTGAGATTTGTCATTACCGCTGCCATCTTGGAGGGTGAGACGGATCTCTCCATTTCTCCGTTCGGCCCCCACGATGTTGCTGTTGAGCCAGATGGGAATTCGTCCTTGCACCTTGTCCTTCACAGTCCAGGACGCCGCCGGACCGAGGTGGCGTCGAACAATCCGGTAACGCAGGCGCTGGGGGAGCAGGCGAAAGAGCCAGGGGGCATCGCAATACATTCGCGAACGTAACGAGGCGCCGATTCCGGAGGACGGGTGGCGAATCCGCTGCCACAGCGAACGCTTCTGGTTTGAAGGGGGTTGACCGAAGTGGATCACGGGCGAACGGGCGACAATCGTCACGTCGGCGCCGCCCTCCGCGAGTTCCGCGGCAAGGTCACAGGCTGAGGCTCCGGCGCCGATGACCGTCGCCGAACGACCGCGCAGCGAAGCGATGTCGCCGTACCGGGAACTATGCGACACGACCTCCGGAGCCAGTCCTTCCAGAGGCGGCGGCATGAACTGGAAGTGCGTGATGCCGACAGCCAGGACAACGTTGCGGGCCTGAAATTCCTCGCCGTTATCGAGTTTGACGAAGAAGCCGCCCGGGGCGAGGTCGATTTGCTTCACCCATTTCTGTTCCAGATCGGGAACGCACTGCTTCTGAAAGGCGAGGCCGTAGGCGCAGAATGTCTGCAATCGAACGGGACGTCCGGTGTCGGCGTACGGTTCCCCCGTCTCCTCGCAGAATCGCTTCAGAGTGTATCTCTTCTGAGGGTCACTTAAATTGGACGCAAAGCCGTCCGATTTCAGGAACATTCCGGCGGGCATATGTTCCCGCCAGGTGGCCATTGGTTTTCCGAAGATTCTGTATCGGACGCCGGCGCCGCGCAGGTGGGCTGCGATGGAGAGGCCATAGGGCCCGGCGCCGACGATCACAACATCGACAGACTCATTCACCGAAATATTCCGTTCTGCGCCGCACGTGTGCGCGCTCGAAACCAACATCCCTAGCGCGCGAGATCAAGCAACGCTAATCGGTTCGCTGCCGCCGAGCCATTGGGATTTACACTCAGGCGCCGAGCGACGAGTGGCAGTCGGGAGCCTTGAAAGAGGGCCCTTGCTCTCCGAGTCTCCACTCACGGGTGGCAAGCGCTGGAGGAACGAGCTGTGTGATCACATCTCGAACGACTCGACGCCTCACACGTTTTCCAGAAATCAACTTAACCGTCGAAGCAGCGCGTTTTCAAGAAATAAGTATCCGATTCGGGTGCTGAGAAATGTTTCGAGTGCTTCGCGCTGCGTATTGACGATCGGCTGGCCTTTGAGGTTGGAAGCTTGTCCTGAGGACCATCTCGGCCCCCGTGAGTTCTCCGACCTCTTGCAACAAGCCGCGCAATGCGGAGTTATTGCGCTTGTAGGCAGTTTGAAAGCGCGTCAGCTCCGTTGACGATGGGCCAGTAGAGCTTTGTCAAAATCTTGGCGCACATTGGTAATTACGATCATATACGAGGGTTCAGTGCCTGCCTGGACTTGAGAATTCACTCCCGGCACCTCGCTATCACGCGGGCGTCGCAAACCAGTTGCGCGGGCGCGGCGCAGCCGGCGTACGGAGCGACGCCGATACGGTCAGCAGACGTAGCCAGCGCGCTCTCAATCTCCAATCGGGGGATTGGCAGTACTTGAACCCGCGGCTCCAGAGAATCTTCAGTTTGCACCGCCTCCCGCAAGTCAAGGAATTGAAAATCCAACTCGGCTATCGTCACAATCAGCTATCTCAGCGGGTGATTTGCCATGCATCATTCGCATCCGTATGCGACCAGGCGAGGCTGGATCATACCGTGTCTTCTGTTTCTCGCCGCCGCAGCGGTTCGTCCGTTGCCCCTGCTAGCCCCGCCTTCTGCGCGGGCTGAGGACTCCAAGTCCGGACCTGCGCCCCCCAGTTCCAAGCCCGCGAGCGTTCCCGCCCTGTCAACGACGACGTTTGATTTGCGGATCGTCGGACCCGACGGCAGGCCGATCCCGAACGTCGAAGTCGACTTCCTAAGCGAACCGCGCATCAGCCCCGGGCACATCACTCGCGGCAAGCTCGTGAGCCAGGCGAGCTACGGGGCGACGCTCCAGTCCGATGGCGAAGGCCGAATTGCACTCGTGCGGCCGACTGATTGGAACCAATTGGAGATCTGCATCGACGCTCCCGGCTACGCGAGGTTCTGGCGGCTGTGGCAGCCGTACCTGTGCTCCGATCCGATCCCGGTCGAGCTGACGGCGAAACTCGAAACCGGCTGGTCCGTCGGTGGGACGATCGTTGATAGCCACGGGAAACCGATCGCCAGCGCGAGGATTTATCCGCCGAGCGAACCCGCCTTCGGCCGCGTCGACGCATTGAAACGGTACCACGACAGGGCGCCGCAAAGCGACGCGGAAGGACGATGGCGTTTTGACTGCGTGCCGCTTTGGAGGGATCCGGTCATCGTCGAGGTTGATCATCCGCAGTTCCTGGGGCGGGGAGCGAGGCTTAAGCGGGCCGAGTTCGGCATCGGGCGGGGCCAAAAGCCGGCGGCCAAGATCGTCCTCAGCCCGGGACTCACGGTGACGGGCCGCGTGACGGACAAGTCGGGTGAGCCCGTCGCTGGGGCCGTGGTTCAGACGAGCACGGGGCGCTTTGTCCGTAAGGCGGTCACGGATGCAGACGGCGTGTACAAACTTGTTGGTTGCGAAGAAGGGCCGAAAGAGATCATCGCGTCTGCGAAGGGATTTGCACCTGTCTCAGAGCGGGTTCACCTCGGGCCCGATGTCGCGCCGGTCGCTATTCAGCTGAGCCGGGGAGGAACGCTTCGCCTGCGCATTCTCGACGCGGGCGGAAGGCCAATTCCGAAAGCGGAAGTCTTCGTGTCGCCTTTTTCCCACTACGAAATCGAGGGCCCACCTCCCTTTGCCGACAGTCACGGGGCTTGGGAGTGGAGTCTGGCACCTTTGGCTGGGTGCTTCCTGAGTGTCGTCCTTCCCGATGGCAGGGTGCTCCGAGGGCAGAGTGTAAGCCCCCGTGCAGAAGCATACGACTTTCGGGCACCTCCAGACCTGGTCGTTTCGGGCAAAGTCGTCGACGCCCTGACGAAACAGCCCATCGAGCGATTTCGCGTCGTGCCGGGAGGTAACTGGTCCGCGTCACGATGGCTCTGGGCCGACAGTTTTGAGTCGACGGGCGGCAGCTACTGGATTCGCCGCAGGAACGCGCTCGACTTGCAGGTGCGGATCGAGGCCGACGGCTACTTGCCCGCCGAGTCGGGCCGCCTCAAGCAGGACCTGGGCCATGTCACCGTCGATTTTGCGCTCACGAAGGGGGACGACATCGCGGGCAACGTCGTCACGGCGGACGGCAAGCCCGCGGCCTACGCGAAAGTGGCCATCGCCATGGCCGGCGCGCATGTCTACATTCCCAACGGCGAACTGCAGGACTATCCCATGACTGCGCGGCGGGTCGCCGACGAGGCCGGTCGCTTTCATTTCCCGCGCGAGAAAGCCGACTATTGGCTCGTCGTTACGCACCCTTCCGGCTATGCGGAGCGGAAGTGCTCGCTCGGCTCGGATCCGAAGGACCTCCGCCTCACGCCCTGGGCGCGGCTCGAGGGGACTTATACGGCCGCGGGGAAGCCTCAACCTTCGGCCTCAATCTCGATTCTGTCTCCGATGACTCGGCGCAACGCAAAAATCCCCAACATCTCCTGGAATTTCTCCGAGACGACTGATTTCCAAGGGCGCTACGTCTTCGACCGCCTGCTGCCGGGGCGGAGAACCATCGGCCGGCAGGCCGCACTGTTTGACGGGATCGAGACGGTTGGCATGATCTCGGTCGGCTCCATGTCAGTCCAACTCGAGTCCGGAAAAACAACGCATTTCGACCTCGGAGAATCCGGCCGGCCCGTGATCGGACAACTGCGCTGGCCTCCGGATGCGAAGCGAACTGCGCCCTGGAATTACGTTGTGATCGGCGTTCAGTGTGCTGATCCGCGTCTCAAGGACTTAAATCCGAGTTTTACGGCCACGCTTGACGCCAAGGGCAACTTTGCCATCGACGGTGTCCCCGCCGGCGATTACGAGTTGAACGTCCGCGTGGGAGGCTCGAATGCAATTCAGCTCGAGCACAGCTTCAGCGTCCCCGCAGTCGACAAAAAGCTGTTGCAGCGTCCGGTCGACCTGGGCGTACTGACGCTGAAGGACAGTCAGGCACCGTGAGGGAGCCTCTGATGAACGACGACCTGATTGAACGCCTCCCGGTAACGAAACGGTCGAGCCCAGGAGCACTTCGTCCAGGTGCATTTCGTTTTGAGGCATCTCGTCGAAATTGTCCCGCGGCTTGCCTGGGCGTCCTCATCACGCTCATGACGGCGGTGGTCCTGCGTGCCGACGACGACAAGCCCGGTCCCGCACCGCCGGCCCGCAAAGCGGCAAGCTCCCCCGCGCCGGCGAGCGCGATTTTTGAGTTGCGGATCGTCGGGCCCGATGACAAACCGCTTGCCGATGCCAGCGTCAATCTTCGATCGGAGCCGGCGCCCGACAAAGATTGCGTCAAAGCGGGCACGTTCGTCACCAAATCCCGCTTCGGGCTCTACATTCGCTCGGGGGCCGACGGGCGAGTGGCCGTCGAGCGGCCGTCTCATGTGGATTACCTGTACCTCACCATCCGAAAGACGGGGTATGCGAATTATGGGGATTCGTGGGCGCAGACGCGCGGACCGATCCCGGCAACGCTCACGGTCAGGTTGCAGGCTGCGTGGACGATTGGCGGCATCGTCGTCGACA
>DASPSM010000816.1:0-2366 GCA_035623955.1 Planctomycetaceae bacterium | reverse complement strand
AGGCCCAGCTTGTCGGCGATCTCCTTGGCGCACTGTTTCAACACCGTGTGGTTGTCCGCCATCGACAGCACGTCGCTGTATTGCACGTTCAGCTCGTGCTGTCCCTTGCCCCATTCGCCCTTGGTCGATTCGACCGCGATCCCCGATTGCTTGAGCTGCCGGCGGACGAGGCCGTTGTAGTCTTCCTCGCGCGTCCCCTGCAGAGCATGATAATCCTCGAGGTACCAGCCGGCCGGTTCGAGCTGGCGATAGTCGGCCGCGGCCGCATCGCGATACGAATTGCGAAACAGGTAGTACTCGAGCTCCGAGGCGGCCATGACGTCGTAGCCGATTTTGGTCGCCGCCTCGATCTGTTTGAGCAGCATCGAGCGAGGGGCTTGTTCGATCGGGGCGTGATCTTCTTCCGATTGAACGTCGCAGAGAACGAGAGCCGTCCGGTCCAGCCAGCTGGCCTGCCGGAGCGTGCGCAGATCGGGGACCAGATGAAAGTCGCCGTAACCCTTTTGCCAGTTTGCGAAGTCGTAGCCGGGGACCGGCTCCATCTCCATATCGACGGTCAGCAGGTAGTTGCAGGCGTGGGTGCCCCCCTCGGCGATTCGCGACAGAAAGTGCTCGGCATCGAAGCGTTTGCCCATCAGCCGGCCGTAAATGTCGGGAAAGACGGCCAGCACGGTGTCGATTTCGCCGGCCTCGGCGCGGCGTTTGAGCTCCGAGCGGTCGATCGTCCCAGCAGTCTTCGCCATCTTGTGCGTTCCAAGCGGTTCAAATGAGGAATCGCATTTAATGTAGCACCCTGCCCGACCCGCTGCGACGTGCGGGCCGTTTGCAGCCTCTGGCGGCGTCAATTACGCTGTCGGAGGAAAACCCCGAGGAGGAATTGGAGAGATCCCGAATGGCAACCGCTCTTTCAGAGTCACCCGTTTTGCGGCTACACCTCGACGACAATGTCGCGATCGCCAAGCGCACGATCCGACCGGACACGTTGATCGATCTGGAAGCCGGCCATTCTCCGATTGCCGTCAAGGAGCGCGTCGAGATCGGCCACAAGGTGGCCATCGTGCCGATCCCGCGGGGCGCGGCCGTGCGGAAATACGGCCAGATCATCGGCTTTGCGACGACCGACATTCAGCCGGGCCAATGGGTGCATACGCACAACGTGGAGGCCGGGGCGCTCAGCCTCGATTACGCCTTTGCCAGCGACGTTCCTCCGGATCCGGCACCACTCACCGGGCGGACGTTTCTCGGCTATCGCCGCGCCAACGGACGAGCCGCCACGCGGAATTACATCGGCATCGTCAGCACCGTCAACTGCTCGGCTGCCACGTCTCGCTTCGTGGCCCAGCAGTTTGACCGTCGAATTCTGGACGACTATCCCAACATCGACGGCGTTGTGCCGCTGCTGCACAAGACCGGCTGCGCGATGCAATACGGGGGCGAGGATCATCACCAATTGGCGCGGGTGTTGAGCGGTTTCGCCAGGCACCCGAACATCGCCGCGTATCTGGTGATCGGCCTGGGATGCGAGACTTGCCAGGCGTCGTTCCTGGTCGACAACTACGGACTCACCCAATTGCAGGCTCCGGGTGAAGAGCCGTCCAATCGGGCCTGGGGCCGCTCGCGCCTGGTGATGAATATTCAGGAGGTCGGCGGAGTTCGCAAAACGGTCGAGCGCGCAACCGGAATGCTGAAAGAGATGCTGCCGGAAGTGAATCGCATCGAGCGCGTCCCCATTCCGATCTCTGAAATCATTCTGGGGACCAATTGCGGCGGTAGTGACGGCTCGAGCGGAGTGACGGCCAATCCCGCGCTGGGGTACGCCAGCGACTTGCTGGTGGCACACGGCGCGACGTCAATTCTGGCCGAGACGCCCGAGATCTATGGGGGCGAGCACCTGCTCACGCGGCGAGCCGTCACGAGAGAAGTCGGCCAGCAGCTCGTGGACCTCATCAAATGGTGGGAGAGTTATACGGCCTTCTTCGGGGCGGAGATCAACAACAACCCGTCTGTGGGGAATAAGAAGGGGGGACTGACGAGAATGGCACTAACGGAAGGCGCAATCGCTTGCAGCGCAACCGATTATGCCTCTCGCGCTGTTGACGTCGGCAGGGGCGCTCAAGCGACCGAACTGTGTAACTCTCGGAAGATCTCAAGAGAATTCCGCTGAGGCGTCTTGGTCTTCAGTCAGCACAGTTTTTGCAACCGCCTATTCCTCATGAGCTTGCGGCTTCGGTTAGTGCCATTCTGTCCCGTCCCGAATGGCACTAACGGAAGGCGCAATCGCTTGCAGCGCAACCGATTATGCCTCTCCCGCTGTTGACGTCGGCAGGGGCGCTCAAGCGACCGAACTGTGTAACTCTCGGAAGATC
>DASPSM010000814.1:0-4783 GCA_035623955.1 Planctomycetaceae bacterium | reverse complement strand
CCGTCGAGCTGAAAATCTTCAAAGAGGCGCGCGAACTGATCTCCGCTCGATCGGATTGGAACGATGCGCCGGCGGTTGTGCTCGCCAGCGAAAGCTGGCACCCCGGGGTGATCGGCATCGTCGCCAGCCGCGTGGTCGAGCATTTCTCGCGCCCGGCGATTTTGATCGCCTGCAACGGACAGACGGCCACCTGGCAGGGCTCGGGGCGCTCGCACGGCCGATTCGATCTGCACGCGGCCCTCTCCGCCTGTTCGACGCATTTGATCTCCTTCGGCGGGCACCAGGCGGCGGCAGGCCTCAAGATCTCGAAAGATCGGATCGATGCCTTCCGCGACGACTTCTTCCGCTACGTGTCCGAGAACTATTCCACCGGCCCGCGCGACGCCGAGCTCGAAATCGATGCCGAGGTGCGGCTGGCCGACGTCACGCCGCGGGCGGTCAAGGAACTCGATCTGCTCAGCCCGTTCGGGGAAGACAACCCACGTCCCGTTTTCGCGACGACACGTGTCGAGCTGGCCGAGCCTCCGCGCAAGATGGGGGAAGGGGAACGGCACTTGTCCCTCCGCGTGCGGCAGCACAACACGATCCTTCGTGCGATCGCCTTCGCGCGGGCCGACTGGGCCGAGCCGATCTCGCGGTTGGATCGGCCGTTTTCCATCAGCTTTGCTCCGTGTATCAACCGGTTTAATGGCAACGAGCGCGTCGAGCTGCAGCTGATCGACTGGCAGCCCGAGGCCGCCGCGGCGCCGGTCCAACCGATGGAGTCCGTCCCGTTTTGACGAGCATACCGGAGCTTGCGCGGGAACTGCGGGAAACGCTCGAGCGGCGGGGGATCACCGATCCGCGCGTGCTCGACGCTATCGAACGGACACGCCGCGACCTGTTCGTTCCGGAGCCGTTGCGCTACGCATCCTATGAGGACGACGCGCTCCCCATCGGCGAGGGGCAAACGATCAGCCAGCCGTATATCGTCGCCCTGATGACTCAGGAGCTGCGACTCTCCGGCCACGAAACCGTGCTGGAGATCGGCACCGGCAGCGGCTACCAGGCGGCGATTCTCGCGCGGCTGGCTCGCCGCGTCGTGACGATCGAACGGATCGTGCCTCTCGCGGAGCGGGCCCGCCGAGTGTTGACGGAACTGGGCCTGACCAACGTCGAGTTCCTGATCGGTGACGGCACGCTCGGAAATCCGGAGCACGGGCCCTATGATCGGGTGATCATCACCGCCAGTGCGCCGGCCGTTCCCGAACCGCTGTACGAGCAGCTCAAGCCAGGCGGGCTGATTGTCGCGCCGGTGGGCGACGAAGCGTCGCAAGAACTGATCGTGCTGGAAAAAACGCCCGCTGGCCCCAGCATCACGCCGCTGTGCGGCTGCCGGTTCGTCAAATTGATCGGGAAGGCCGGCTGGTCACCCACGGAGTGAACGTTGAGGAGCGCCGGCCGGGATCGCGGCGAGCTTGTCGAGAGTGGGTTTCCCAGCCGGGAATTCGACCTCAAACACAAATGTAATTTCGTACGTAGAAGACCTCGGCCCACGTTCCCCTCAGTGTGACGGAACGAGTTTCAACCACAGGCACGCCGCATGTCGCTAGAGTTGACCAACGTCCTTAAAACGTATCGGGAGCCGGACGGGAACATCCTGACCGTATTGGAGATCGAGCGATTTCAGATCGCTTCTGCCGAGCAAGTCGTGCTTGTCGGTGCCAGCGGCGGGGGGAAGACCTCGCTTTTGAACATCATCTCCGGCATCAGCTCGCCCGACCGCGGCTCGGTGAAAGTTGACGGGACCGAAATCACGCGGCTGCCCGAGGTCGCCCGCGACCGGTTTCGGGCCGAGCGAATCGGTTTCGTCTTTCAAACATTTAATCTGCTCCCCGCGTTCAGCGCTTTGGAAAACGTGCTGCTGGGGATGAGTTTTTCCGGCAAGCGGGTCGACTCGAAGCGGGCGACCCAGCTTCTGGATCGCGTCGGCTTGAGCCACCGCACTTCGCATCGGCCGCCGCAGCTTTCCGTCGGCGAGCAGCAGCGGGTGGCCGTCGCGCGGGCGCTCGCGAACCAGCCGTCGCTCCTCTTGGCCGACGAGCCGACCGCCAATGTCGACGTCAAGAACCAGGATCTGATCCTCGATTTGATTCGCGAGGCGTGTGCCGAGTCGAAGGTCGCGCTGCTCATGGTCACGCACTCGCCCGACGTGGCGTCGCGGTTCCCGCGGGTCGATCGGCTGGAAAATTTCAACCGCGCTGGGGCGGGAGCGGAGGCCGCACGATGAACCTCTTCTCGATCGCCTGGAAGAGCATTCGGCAGAGATTTCTGTCGTCGTCGCTGACGGCCTTCAGCGTGGCGCTCGGCGTGATGCTGATGGTCAGCGTGCTGGTGATCTACGGGATTATGGACCGGATGTTCAGCCAGCAATCGATCGCGTATGACCTGATTGTCGGCCCCAAAGGGAGCGACATGCAACTCGTGCTCAACACGGTCTATCGCGTGAGCGCTCCGCTGCAGAATCTGCCTTACCTCTATTATCAAGAGCTGAAGAACGATCCCCGCGTCGTGCTGGCCGTCCCCTTCTGCCTGGGTGACACGACCGAAAAGGGGGGCTTCCCCATTGTTGGGACCACCGAGGAGTACTTCGAGCATCCTTACACGCCGGGCGAGGAGTTCCGGCTCAAAGGCGACAGTTTCAAGAGCTCGTTCGACGCGATCATTGGTGCCGAAGTCGCTCGAGCGAACGAATGGGATCTCGGCACCCAGTTCCAGCTCGTGCATGGCGGCGCCGAATCGCACAAGCACGAAGAAAAGTTCACGGTCGTCGGCGTCCTGGCACCGACTGGCACGCCCAACGACAAAACCGTGTTCATCCATTTGAACGGCTTTTACGCGATCAGCGGACACGATGCGCCCCTCAAAGAGGCGGTCAAACGCTGGCACGAGTTCAGCGGTCGGGGGACGAGCGACTCCGAAATCAACGCCGCCGCCGCCGAATGGGCCCAGAAGTGCGGCATCCCCATCGAAGAGCCCCCGCATGCGCCCGGCGAACACCATCACCACCACAAATCGTGCGACGTCCAAAAAGAGGTCACCGCCATTCTGGTGAACATGAAGAGCGTCGTCGCGGCCGCGATGTTCAACGGCGAGATGAAGCGCGGCTACAAGGTGCAGGCGGTCAACCCCATCGTCCCGATGCAACGGCTGATGAGCACCATTCTGGGCAACGTGCGAACGGTGCTCATCGTGCTGACGGCGCTGATCATCGTTGTCTCGGGCGTCGGCATCTTTGTGAGCATCTACAACTCGATGTCGGACCGCCGCAAAGAGATCGCCATCATGCGGGCGCTGGGAGCCCAGCGTCGCACGGTCTTTTCGATCATCCTGGCCGAGTCGATCCTGCTCTGCTTCGGCGGCGGAATTCTGGGGATCTTGCTGGGGCACGGGCTGGTCTTCGCCGCAGCCCCCATCGTGCAGCAGCAAACGGGCCTGTTGATCAATCCCTTTGCCTTCGAGGGCATCGAATTCGTGCTGCTGCCGGGCCTGATCGGCCTGGCCTCGCTGATCGGTATCGTCCCCGGCCTGTCGGCGTATCGGACGGATGTGGCCCGGGCGCTGGCGGACTGACGGCCGCGAGCCTCATGTCGTCACGAGGCGACTTCTGGAAGAAGTTCTGCCTTGATGAGGATGGGAGCATTTGCCTTGAGCGCGATGGCAACTGCGTCACTAGGTCGAACATCCACGCGGACGATTTCGCTCTGGTTCGCGATGCGAAGCTCGGCGTGGTAGGTGCGATCAACGAGGCGCGTAATCGCCGACTCGGCAACCTTGCCGCCGATTGTTTCGATCGTCAAAAGCCACGCCTCATGCGTCAATGGACGCGAAGTCCGCTCGCCTTCGAGCATCCGCAGGATCGAGGTTGCTTCGTAGATGCCCAGCACAAACGGCAGACCCCGCTCGCCATCGACCTCCCTGAAATAAAGGATCTGTTCCGGCGCGACATCATTGATAACGATGCGACAAACATCGACTTCAACTTCACTTGATGACATCGCTCGACGCGGTCCAGCCCCCGGCTTCGATCAAATAGTCCTTTGCGCACTTTTCACACAGATGGGTCACTTTCACGCTGTTTCGGGATTCAATGTCGTAGACGTGCAGGCGCGCCGGATCGCCGCAATTCCCGCAGATCGCCGGTGCATTGGGAGGGTTGCCGTTTTTGATCTGCATTGCAGGTCGTAGTCTCCTCTTAACGCCGTACTGGAGGCAAAGTCGTCGCTACTGCCCAGTCGCCTCCACCACTTTCAACTCAATCCTTCCCAGCACGCGGATCAGCGGCAGGAAGCTGGTCGTGGGGACGGGGCCGTTGTCGGCGAAGCTGGACTCGGCCAGCTTGATGTGGGCGGCTCCGATGCCCGCTTCGCCGTTGCCGAAGATCGCGTCCAGCGGCACCCAGTGATCGCCCAACAGGGCTTCCGTCCACATGTGGCCCGAGAAGGAGCACAGAGGCTCGACGTAGACCAGGCCCACCGCGATCTTCGACGGGATGTTGCGGGCCCGCAGCATGGCCGCCAAGAGGACCGAGTGCTCGGTGCAGTCGCCCTGCAGCGAGCGGGCGACTTCGGCGGCCGACGCCAGGGCCGTCGAAAAGTCCTTCTTCTGCAATTCGCGACCGACGTACTTTTCCATCGCGATGGCGATCTGCGACGGCTCGACCAGGTTGCGGGCCGCCCGATCGACGTGATTGAGCACTTCACGATCGTTGGATTGCAAAAACTGCGACGGCTCGAGGTACTGC
>DASPSM010000812.1:0-7020 GCA_035623955.1 Planctomycetaceae bacterium | reverse complement strand
GCGCCAGGACGGCTGTGAACTTTTCCGCGATCCCCAGCTACAGACCGGCGTCGTTCGCGGCCAGTTGCCCGAGCGCCGACCAATCGAGATCTGCTCCGCCACGGGCAATTAGTGTCTGAAGTCGGTCGTGGACCAGACTCGCCGTCGGCATCGGAACGCGAAGTGTTTCCGCAGCGGCAAGGGTGAGGCGAAGGTCCTTTTCACCGAGGGTCGCCGCAAATTCCGCTGGCGTGAATTGCTGGTTCGCAATCAGCCCGCCATAAATCCTAAAGACGGGGTCCGGGAAGAGTGTCGAGGTCAGCAGGGAGACATACTGGTGAGGGTCGACGCCCGCCTTGCGGATCAGTCCGATGGCCTCGCTCAGCGCCTCGATCACAGAGGCGATCAGGAAATTGCCGCTGAGCTTCACGAGGCTTGCGGCTTGGGGTGTGTCGGCGATTGGAATGGTTTTCTGTCCCATCGCTTCGAAGAGAGGCATGCAGGTTTCGATGATCTCCGGTTTTCCGGCGGGGACGATCAGCAGTTTCCCCTGCGCTGCCGCGTCGGGCCGCCCGAAGACCGGTGCGGCCAGAAAGCGACGAGCGGAAATTGCGTGCTTTTCCGCAAGCTCTTGACACAATGCGACGCTGATAGTGCTCATCGAAATGTGGACCGTGCGTTCGGCCAGGCCGGCAAGGACGCCCTCCTCGCCAAGGACAATCTGTTCGACCGCATTGTCGTCCGAGAGCATGGTGATGACCGCGTCACCGCGGCAGGCCTCCCTCAGTCGAGCAGCCAAATGCGCCCCGCGATCAATCAGCGGTTTTGCCTTGTCCGGCGTGCGATTGTAGAGAGAGACTTCGTGGCCCGCCTTGAGCAGGCTTCCGGCCATTGCGGCTCCCATGTGTCCCAGGCCGATGAATCCCACTTTCATGGTTGGGCTCCTTTCTCTCGACTCAGAACCGGATCCGCGGACAACTCGGCACTCGAAAATACTGCTGGCATTGTGGAGCCCAAGGCGCACGCGATCAAGCGCCTGAGCGACGCCTTCCGAGTCCACGTTACGCCTGATGTCGCCTGCGTCCGGGGGACAATCCCGCTATGATCCCTCTGACTTGCGTACCGTTCACTTTTGAATGCGCCTCGCACTGTCCAGGTTTTGGTGAATGTCTCGCGTTTTGCCGGCCAACAATTCGACCGGAAAGGACAACGCCGCCGGGGAGACGAACGGCGGGAAGTGGCGCGAGACATTTTTTCGGATCGTTCCCGCTGCCGATTCGCTCCGCACCTATTCGTGGCGGTCGCTGGGCCTCGACGCGACGGCCGGGCTCACAGTCGCGACGGTGGCCGTGCCGCAAGCGATGGCCTACGCGCAGGTCGCCGGCCTCGATCCGCAATACGGACTCTACACGGCGATCGTGATGACGGCGGTCGGCGCGCTCTTCGATTCGTCGAGACAGTTGATCAACGGGCCGACCAACGCCATTTCGATCGCCGTCTTGAGCGCGCTGGTCGCGTTTCCCGATGCCGACCGCCGCGACCTGGCGATCATGCTCGCCTTCCTGGTGGGGGCCGTGCAGCTGGTGATTACGCTGCTGCGCCTGGGGGACCTCAACCGCTACATTTCGCACGCGGTGATCGTCGGATTTACGCTTGGGGCGGCGGTCCTGATCGTGCTCGATCAGGTCAAGAATCTGCTTGGAATCGGAGGGGCCGGGTCGGGGGACGAACACTTTCTGCTGCGATTCTGGCATACGATCTCTCGCATCGACGAAACCAACGTGCCGACCTTGCTCGTGGGCCTGGGAACGGTCGCCATTGCGCTGATCCTCGGATACGTCAATCGGCGCTTGCGGTTTCCAATCCCCGCCTTGCTGACTGCCATCATGTGCATGGCAGCGGTCGTTGCCGCGGCGGATCTCGAGCCGCGCGGGGTCGCGGTCGTTGGCCACATTCCCGCCAAATTGCCGTCGTTTGCGCTGCCCAGGCTCGACTGGGCGCATGTCCGCGCGTTGGCCGGCAGCAGCCTTGCGATCGCGCTCTTGGGCTTGCTGGAAGCGATCGCGATGGCCAAGGCGATCGCCGCCCAGACTGGCCAGAAGCTCGACATCAACCAGCAGTGCCTGAGCGAGGGGCTGGCCAATTTGACCGGCAGCCTGTTTCACTGCTATCCCGGCTCCGGTTCGCTGACGCGCTCCACGATCAATCAACAAGCCGGCGCTCAGACGCAGTGGTCGGGCGTGATTTGCGCAGCGACCGTCGCGCTCACGGTGCTGCTCTTCGCGCGGTTCGCGTACTACATTCCGCGCTCGGGGCTGGCCGGCATCCTGATCCTGGCGGCCTGGCGCCTGGTCGACCGCCAGCAATTGGCCTATCACCTGCGGACGACGCGGTCCGACGCCTGGATCGTTTGCTTGACCGCGATCTCCGCCGTCGCCATCTCGGTCGAGTTCTGCATCCTGATCGGCGTGTTTTTGTCCTTTTTGTTCTATGTGCCGCGCGCTGCCCGCATTCACATGACCGAGCTGGTGCTGGCCCCCGAGCGCGTCGTCCGCGAGCGAATTTCGTCCGACCCGCCCTGCGGCCGGATCCGAATTTTCAGCCTGGAGGGAGAATTCTTCTTCGGAGCCGCGCCCGAACTGGAAGATCACTTCGAGAAAATTGCCAGTCTCGCAAAGGAGGGGATTCGCGTCATCGTCCTCCGCGTCAAACGGGCGCGGAATCCCGACCCGGTCTGCCTGGCGGTGCTGGAACGCTTCATCGACCGGATGGACAAATTGGGCGTGACCGTGCTGCTGTGCGGCATCCGCCCCGATTTCATGCGAATTATCCAGGCCAGCGGTCTCGTCAGCCGCCTGGGCCCCGAAAAGGTCTTCGTCTTTCAGGAGACCGGCGCCGTCTGGTCCAGCACGCTCGAGGCCATCCGGTTTGCCTACGAGCTGCTGAAGGGCGACCTCTGCGCGACCTGCCCGCGTCACGCAGAGAGCCTCGAAGGCAAAGAGGGCTGGTACTACATGATCTGACGGCCCGCGACGATCGTCCCGAACAACGAATTTCTTACGGCTCAAATTCCAGCTTCATCACGTACTTCTCCCACTGCTTTTGAAACTCCGCGAGGTTCTCTTCCCCCAGGATCGACTTCAGCGTGTCGATGCCGGTCGGGTCGGTCGTGACGTTGCGATGGAAGGCTCGATAGAACTTGACGAGCAGTCCGTGCTCCTGCAGGTAGTAGCACAAGTAACGGGCCTGGGCGTAATTCGTCGCGCGGTTGTCGTCGTAAAACTCGCGCGTCGTCGTGCTGCAAAGCTTCTCGAATGACGGCAGCGCGCCGTCGCGAATGGCGGCGTGCAATCCGCGCAGACGCCAATTGGTGAGGCCGGCGATGTGCCCGTTGCGGTCCTGGGCCTGCTCGTAGAGCGAGGCCAATCCCTCGTTGAACCACGACGGGCAGTCGGGGAAGTTCGAGGCGATGAACGGGTGCACGATCTCGTGCACCAGCGTGCCGCCGCCGGTCGCAATGTTCATGATCAGGGCATGGTGCTTGGGAGAGTAAAATCCGTACGGCGTCGTCGGCTTCTCGCCGAAGAGCTTGTGCGTGTACTCCTCGTAACTGACGTTGTCCGCGAACAGCCAGATGTCGATGATCGCGTTCGGATTCCGTTCGAAATAATCGCCCTTGAGCCGCGAAACGGCCCAATCGACCGTGTTTTCGACGCGGTCGTGCACCGTGTCGGGCGTCTCGTCGCCCAGCACGACAAAGGGCCGCTTGAGCACCAGCGTGAAGCCCTCGGGGACTTTCGGCTTCAACTTGCGGATGTGCTGCGCGTAGTCGGCGATCGAAATGGGTTCCAACCGCCTGGCGGGCTGAATCAAGTCGCCCGGCTCGAGTCTCAGCCGGACGACCGTCCACTTCGCTGCGTCATCTTTGAGGGGCCACAACCGCAGAAATCTCGCGCGCGACATCCGCAGGGAGGCGCCGCGAGCGAGTGCCGGATCGTGATAAATCACCTCGTCGGACGCGGAATCGTAGCCGAGAACCAGACGAAAGTGCTCGGGCGATTTCGGCTCGTCGTCATACCGCATGCAGACGATGGACGGCACACCCGCCCGCAAATCGGCATGCAGAGCCGAAAACTCGTCGTTGAGGCTCGGCCACGCATCCTCGGCCGGAATTGAATACCAGACTCGCCCGGTTTTGAACCCGAGTTTCTCCAGCGCCCGCGCCAGCTCGGCCGTGTAGCAACCGCGTCCCAACGATGGATCAAGTCCCGATTGCTCGAAAACGCCGTCCTGGTCGATCGGCACTTTCAGCTTGCGCAAAAACATTTCTGCGCAAGCCTCGCCGCAGAAGTCAGGCCGCTGCTTGACGTGCGGCACGCCGGCGATCTTGACGCTGGCCAGGTCGAGCGGCGGCGCCGCAACGGCCGAAGGAGCGCAAGCCGCAACGATCAGCCCGCCCCAGATCGCGAGACCCAGGGCTGTGGCCGGCCGCCTCCGGATCGAAACCAGGCTCGGGAAACCCGCGTCCACTGTGGTCATCCCGCGGGGCTCGCTCAGAACAAATCGGTCGCTCAATTCCAGACGCTGCGCGTGCGCGGAAAGTTCCGCTTTTCCGCAAATCTCGCCGGCACCGCCCTCGATACTAATGGACCCGCTGGCCGGGAACGGCCCCTTCGTCGGGCCGCAGGACGAAGATCTCCTGTCCGCCGGCCCCGGCCGCCAATACCATCCCTTCGCTGACACCAAACCGCATCTTCCGCGGCGCCAGATTCGCGCAGCAGATGACCAGCTTGCCCAACAGATCCTCGGGTTTGTAGACCCCTTTGATTCCCGCAAACACGTTGCGACGCACGTCGCCGCCGAGGCTGAGCGTCAGTCGCAGGAGTTTATCCGACTCTTTGACCTCTTCGGCTTCGACGACGCGGGCGACTCGCATGTCGACTTTCGTAAAGTCATCGAACGTGCAAAGCTCCGTCGCCAGCGGCTCTTTGGCCAGCGCCTCCGGTCCGTCCGTCGGCCCCGCGCCCGACTGTGCCGGTTCGCTCGGTTTGCTGTCTTCGATCATTGCGTCCACCTGCTGCCTTTCGACTCTCTTCATCATATGCTCGAACACGCCGACCGTGGTTCCCACCTGCGGCTTCGAGGCCTGATCCCAATCGCCCGGCCCGATTTTCGCGTGCAAAAGCTTCGCGGTCTGCTGGGCGAGGATCGGCAACACGGGAGCCAGAAAAATCGCCAGCTGCCGGAACAAGTTGAGGGCAATCGAGCAGACATCGCGCAACTCGCTGGCCCGCGCCGGGTCCTTGCGCAGCGCCCAGGGCTGCCGCTCGTCGACAAATTTATTCGCGCGGTCCGCACAGGCCATGATCAGCCGCATGGCCGCATTGAAGTCGCCCGCTTCGTACGCTGCGGCAATCTGCTCTCCGTCCGCCGCCGCCTGATCGAACAGCCCGCCGTCGCCCGGATAGCGCTCCGAAAGCAAACCATCCTCGAGAAATTTGGCGGTGCGGCTCGCCAGATTCACGACCTTTCCGACGAGGTCCGAATTGACCTTCGTCACGAACTCCTCGAGGTTGAGATCGATATCGTCGAGACCGGTCCCCAGTTTCGACGCGTAGTAATACCGCAAATAAGCCGGATCGAGATGCTCGAGATAAGTCGCGGCCTGAATAAAGGTCCCCTTGGACTTCGACATCTTTTCGCCGCCGACGGTCAAGAAACCGTGGATGTGCACTTTGATCGGCAAGTTGTAGCCGGCCACCTTGAGCATCGCCGGCCAGAACAGGGTGTGGAAGTACGTGATGTCCTTGCCGATGAAGTGGTGGACCTCGGACTCGGGGCTGCGCCACCAGCTGTCGAAGGACTCTCTGTGCCGATCGCACCATTGGCGAGTGGACGCCAAATATCCGATCGGCGCATCGAACCAGACGTACCAGTAATTGCCGGGGCTGTCCGGGATCTCGAACCCGAAATACGGCGCTGGCCGCGAGACATCCCAGTCGTGCAGCGGCTCGCCCAGAAAATGCCCCTTGAGGTAGTTGGCGACCTCGGGCTGAAGGTGTTTGCCCGATTGGGTCCACTCCTCCAAAAAGGGGTGCAGCCGTTCGATATTCACAAAAAGGTGCGAGGCGGTCCGTAATTCGGGTTTTGCCCCCGTGAGCGTGCTGACTGGGTTGATGAGGTCTGTCGGGTTGAAATGCGCGCCGGTTCGCTCGCAGTTATCGCCGTACGCTTCGTGAACGACATCTTTGCAGACCGGACAAATGCCTTTTACAAAGCGGTCCGCCAGAAATGTTTTCGCGACGGGATCGTACAGCTGGGTCACATCCTTTTCATTGATGAGGCTCGCCTGCTCGAGCGCGCTCCAGAACTGGCCGCAAAGCTGCCGATTCTCGGGGCTGTTCGTGCTGCCGTAGTTGTCGAACTCGATGTGAAACTGGGTAAAATCGCGAAGATGCTGCTGACGCATGTCGGCGATCAGGGCCTCTTCGCTCCGGTTTTCTTGCCGGGCGCGGATCATGATCGCCGTGCCGTGGGTGTCGTCGGCACAGATGTATATGCAGCGGCGGCCCCGGAGCTTTTGGAATCGCACCCAAATATCGGTCTGGATGTACTCGACCAGATGGCCCAGGTGGATCGGGCCATTGGCGTACGGAAGGGCTGCTGTGACAAGGATTTTCGCGTCGCTCATGCGGCCGTTCTTGCTCGTGGAAGGGGCACGTTCGCGGCGGGGCCATTCTAGTGAAGGCCGCGCATCGGCCGCAATCGGCAAATGCGGCCCGTCGCCCACCCCTAAGTTTCGACACGCCGACGGCGAGGAAGTTGCTCGAACTCGGACCCATGCCGCCACAGTCCGGCACCACAGGGCCTTTTTCCCCACGGATTTAGGCCGAAGCGTGCGACGGCTCGATCGAATAAAAAAATTTAGGCTGCGGGAGTTGACAGCCTCCTGGCCGATGCTAACATGACCTTTCGCTTGCGGACGCGTTCTCGACCCATAGGCACTGATTCACTGGGCGGGAATCGCGTTCGTTTTGTTCT
>DASPSM010000795.1:0-5413 GCA_035623955.1 Planctomycetaceae bacterium | reverse complement strand
GAGCAGACTTCCCGACTGGGGGCGTCGAATGTGGTCATCGACGGGTAGGGAATCGTCCGTCGCCAGAAGGTGTAAAGCCCGCGGCGATGGGCGTCGGTTCCAGTACTCGTCGGCCAGGTCCGGTCACTCCCGTTGAATGCCGCTCGCCACAGTCCGTCTGGCTGCGGCGGAAAGACCGAAGGTCCTTTCATCTTCTGGCTCAATAGGCCCGAGAGCGCCAGCGCCTGGTCGCGGACCATTTCGGCTTCCAGGCGAAACCGCGGTGCGCGCCCATACAAGTGGTTACCCGGGTCCTTTTGCAGGGCCTCCGGAGTCTCGCGGCTCGATTGCCGATAGGTGGCCGAAGTGACCAAAAGCCGAATGAGGGCCTTGGTGTCCCAGCCGTGGTCGCGGTACTCGACTGCGAGGTAGTCGAGCAACTCCGGATGCGTCGGCAAGCGGCCCTGCGTTCCAAAATCCTCCTCGGTCTCCACGATTCCTTGTCCGAAGATCTGAGACCAGATGCGATTGACGGCCACGCGAGCAGTGAGGGGATTATCTCGATCGACCAGCCAGCGAGCCATCGCCAGGCGATCGGGTGGAGCATCTTTCGGAAACGATCCAAAGAACGCCGGCACGCCCGGCCCGACGGCTTCTGCTGGAACGAGAAAATTCCCTTTGACCATCACGTGCGTCTGTCGTCGCTTGTCGCGCGGCAGCTCGCGCATGATGGGCACGCTCGGGTCTCGCGGCTTCGAACGGGCGAGCTTTGCAATCCGCACCGCCAGCTTGGGATCTTTTTTTAAACCGGCCCGCTTTTTCAGTGCGGCAATCTGGGCGTCGATCACCTCGCGCTGCCGGGCGGCCGCGGCCGAGGGAAACGACAAAGTGGGCGATTCGTCCGGCTGATCGTTGTCGGCAGTCTGGTTGAAGACCGCGAAGAACTGGTAGTACTCGGTCTGGGTGATGGGGTCAAACTTGTGGCTGTGGCACTTCGCGCATCCGAAGGTGAGCCCCATCCAAACGTCCATCGTGGTGTCGACCCGGTCCTTCACGGCAGCCACGCGAAACTCCTCGTCGTCGGTGCCCCCTTCTGTGTTGGTCATCGTGTTGCGATTGAAAGCGGTGGCGATGAGCTGTTTGCTCGTCGGATTGGGCAGCAGGTCGCCGGCCAATTGCTCGATCGTAAATTGATCGAAGGGCATGTTGGCATTGAAGGCGTCGATCACCCAGTCGCGATAAAGCCAGATCGTCCGCAACGGGTCCGACGCGTAGCCGGCCGAATCGGCGTAGCGGGCCAGGTCGAGCCACGGACGTGCCCACCGCTCGCCGAACGCCGGATCGGCCAGCATCCGATCGACGACACGCTCGTAGGCGACCTGGTCGGTGTCGCGCGCGAATGCGTCGACTTCTTCGGGAGTGGGGGGCAGACCTCTCAAATCCAGGCTGAGACGCCGGATCAGCACGTAAGGATCGGCGGGTGGCGACGGGCTCAGTCCCGCCATTCGAAGTCGTTCCGCGATGAACAGGTCGACGGAATTGGCCGGCCACTCGGGCCGGTTGGTGATCCGGCCCGCCAGCGGCAATTTGGGCCGCACCGGCTTTTCAAACGACCAGTGCCGAGTGTAGCGCGCTCCCTGTGCAATCCATTGCGTGAGGATTTGCGTCTGCTCCTTGCTGAGCGAGCTGTTCGCATCGGCGGGGGGCATTCGCTCGTCGGCCCCATTGGCGGTGATGCGACGCACAAGCTCGCTGCGATCGGCGTGGCCCGGCACGATCGCCGTCTTTCCGTCGGAGAGCGGCTTGATCGCGTCGTCGCGCACGTCGAGCCGCAGGCCGGCCTCGCGATGCTTCTCGTCTGCTCCGTGGCATTTGAAGCAGTTCTTTGCCAGGATCGGTCGGACGTCGCGATTGAAATCGAGCGATCGTGCCGTGGTTGGACTCCCCGGATCGGCTCCTGCTCTCTCGGAGACGAACCCGGCGCCGAGTGCCAGCATCAGCAGCAAGGTCGGCGGGAGGAGGCGGCGGGCGTTCATCAGGGATCTCGAAGTGGCGGGACCGACAGCCCATTCTATCAAATCGATCCGGCAGTTACCGGTTCTGAGTGGGTGGCGGGCTCGCCTCGACGCCCTCGAGACTGGCCGGTTTACACTGCCCGTTTGCGAAATTCGTCGAGGTCCGACGGCTTGATCGAACCATTATGCAGCGCAGAGGCAATTAGCACGCCGTCGATTCCCGCGCGATCGAGTGTCCGCAAGTCTTCCGGACCACGCACGCCGCCGCCCGTGAGCAACGTCACCGCGGGAAAGGCGCCCCGAATAGAGTCGCAAAGGCCCAGCGTCCCAACGCCGCCGCCCGTCCCGACAGCGGCAATGTCGAGCACGATCAGCTCGGCGCAACCGACAGAAATCGCGAGCGAGGCGACCTCAAAAGGATTCTCAGCCGGCCAACCGGTCCCGTTCGAGAGCGGCTTGCCGTGGCGAAGATCCAGGCTGAAGACGATCCGCTCAGGACCATGCTTCCCGACGAGCCTGGCCAGTTCTGTCGGACTTTCCAACGTCTCGAGCCCAGCCACGAGTTGCTGGACGCCGCTGTCGAAGATTGGCGCGGCATCCTCACACCGACGGATTCCGGCATCGACCAAGAGCGAAAAGCGATTGGCGCAAAGCGACTCCAGAATCGGCCGATTTGGCCGACGGTCTAGAATCGCGTCGAGATCCGCCAGGTAGAATTGCGAGAGACCAAAATCACGATGGATCGCCCTCGCGACCTCGGCCGGGTCACTCCCTTCGACGAGCCGGCTTTTGAGGGGCCGATACTGCTCGCGTTGGCCGGCCACGCCCCGGACGACCTGCGAACCAAGCAAATCGATGACAGGAATGATCCGCATCGTGCCGGCGTGAGACAAAAAGAGGAGCGAGACTTGTCAGATAAAGTAGAGCAGTAGAATCGCTTCGAGGTTGAAATGCACGCGTCGCACCCAACCACCCCCACTCCCGAAATCGCGGTCGCGCGGCCGCCCGTCTGGCGGCGAATCTCGTATCTGCTTTTGCGGCTGTGCGTTCCCGTTCCGCAGGGCAAGTCCTATGGATCCAAGGCGTGGTGGATCGGACGACGGATCGTTGCCTGGTACTTTATCATTCTGGTCATGCTCGCTTTTTTTCAACGCTACCTCATCTACCAGCCGACGCGCGCGGACGCGATTGACCCGCAATTGAGCGGGTTTGAACCCGGGCGCGTCGAAGAAGTCCGAATCCCAACCGCCGACGGACTGCAACTCAACGGCTGGCTGGTCCGTGCGTTTCCGCCCGCGCCGGATGCGAATCACAACGGATTGAATTCGCAGCTGGCGGTGATCTTTTTCCCCGGCAACGCCGGGCACCGCGGATATCGGGCCATCGAATTGGACCAGCTGTCGCGGATAGGCGCGGATGCCTATCTCATCGATTACCGCGGTTACGGCGACAACCCTGGAAAGCCGACGGAAGAACTTCTCGCCGCCGATGCCCAAGCGGTCTGGAAGTTCGTCACAACAACCCAGCACGTCAAGCCGTCGCAGGTCGTCCTGCTGGGAGAGTCGCTCGGTGGCGGCGTGGCGACCCGGCTGGCATTTGAGTTATCGGCGGCGGGCACTCCGCCGGGCGGACTCGTCCTGCGTTCGACTTTTTCGAGCTTGGTCGATACGGCCTCTTACCACTATCCGTGGCTGCCGGTGCGACTGCTTCTGCTCGATCGCTTCCCCTCGACGGAGCGGATCGCCAAGGTCAGCTGTCCGGTGCTGGTTTTTCACGGCAACGTGGACACGATTGTTCCCTTTGAGTTGGGCCAACGGCTGTTCGAGGCGGCGCCTGCCGTTTCGGCGGGCTCGGTCGCGAAGCAGTTTGTCGCGCTGCCGGGGGCCGGGCATAACGACATCCAGTACACGGCCCGCGAACCCTATCGAGCGGCACTCAAGCAGTTTCTCGATCGACTTCAGCCTGCGCGACTCCTCGAGTCCACCGCCGGGCATTGAGCGACGCGCGAGCCGACCGCACAAGGCCGGTCACTCTCCGACTTGCACCGGCTCGCTCTTCAGGCAGCGTTGGATTTGCCGCACCGCCTGCCGCAGGCGCTGGCTGTTTTCGACGATCGCCAGCCGCAGATAGCCTTCCCCCTCGTCGCCGAAGCCGCGGCCGGGACTGACGGCGACCCCCCCTTTGTCCAAGAGCATCAGCGAGAAATCGATCGAGCCCATCTTTGCCCACGGCTCGGGGATTTTCGCCCAGACGAACATGCCCGCCTTCGGCACCTCGAGTTCCCAGCCGCCGCGCTGCAGGCCTTCGCAGAGGACGTCGCGCCGCTCTTGATACTCGGCCGCCACGCTCTCGACTGCCGCGTCGCAATGCCGCATGGCAACGATGGCGGCAATCTGGATCGGCTGAAAGATGCCGTAGTCGTAATAGCCCTTGATCGTCGCCAGGGCGCGGACCATCTCGGGGTTTCCGCTGCAGAAACCGATCCGCCAGCCCGCCATGCTGTAGCCCTTGCTCATCGTCGTGAATTCGACGCCGACGTCGATCGCACCGGGCGTCGCCAGAAAACTCGGGGCCTGATACCCCTCGAAGCAAATGTCGGCGTAGGCGAAATCGCTGATGACCAGAAAGCCGTACTTCTTGGCGAGCGCGACCAGGTCGACGTAAAAGTCCTGCTCGACGACGGTCGTGCTCGGGTTGTGCGGAAAGTTGACGATCACGACCTTCGGTTTCGGGTAGAGGTGCTCGCAGGTGTAGGCGACGTTGTGCAGAAACCGATCGGGCTTGCGGACGTCGAGCGCGATCACGTTCCCCGATGCGAGCATCACTGCGTAAACGTGGATCGGGAACGACGGAGCGGGCACGATGGCCGTGTCGCCCGGCCCCAGCAGGGCCAGACACATGTGGCTGAAACCCTCCTTCGAGCCGATACAGGCGATGACCTCGGTATCGGGAGCCAACCGCACGCCGTACTTCTTCCAATAACGGGCCGAGACCTCCTTGCGCAGGTTCTCGATGCCGTTGGAGACGGAGTAGCGGTGGTTGCGCGAGTCGGCGAGCGCCTCAGAGAGCTTTTCGACGATCAGTGGGTCGGGAGCGTCGGTTGGGTTGCCCATCCCCAGGTCGATCACGTCGACCCCCGCCACGCGCTTCTGATACTTCAGCTTGTTGATCTTGCCGAACATGTAGGGGGGCAGTCGGTTGACTCGATCGGCCACCTTGATTCGGAAGGGCTTGTCCTCGAAGGGGACTTCGTTTTCGCTGCGCATGCGGAGGATCGATGGGGGTTAGGTTTGGGGCAGGAACGGCGAAGCTGGAGGGAACAAAAGCTAATCAGGCCGGACACAGGCGATTTTAGCAGGGTTCGCGGGCACAAGAAAAAGCACGACGGCCAAAGGCAGACGGCGTGCCGTCCTTGCGGA
>DASPSM010000792.1:0-3673 GCA_035623955.1 Planctomycetaceae bacterium | reverse complement strand
CTGAGCGAGTGGTCGTGCCGATGCTCGAACGCGTCGAGAATCACGAACATCGAACCGAGATTGGAGCCGACCGCATTCTGTACGAACGACTGCCCGGGAATTCCGATCGTGTGAATCACGCCCTTGGTGCTCAGCGCCTTGTTTTCCACGCGCTTCAGACAGGCGATGGTGCGTTCGAGCGAAGCCGAGTCGGGGAGCTGAACGTCGACAATCAGGTAACCCTTGTCCTGTGCGGGGATGAACCCGGTCGGGATGTGCGTCATCCCGAAATATGTCAATCCGATCAGCCCGCCGTAGATCAACAGGACGATCGCGCTCAAGCGCAGCGAGTAGCCCACCGTCCGCCCGTACGCGCGGGCTACAAAGTCGAAGCCTCGGTTAAACCACTTGAAGAACCGCGACAGGATTTTGTTGACGGGCCGCGCGACCAGATAGCCGATCACCGCGCCCGGAATGAGGAGCGGCGCCCACTCGAGCCACGCCTTCCACGCCGGCTTGCCTTCGGGCGAGAGCGTCCAGCCGACTTGGGGCAGCACGTAGTTTTCCAAGAGCCAAGCGCCCAGCCATCCCAAGAGCGCCACGTAGCCCCACCACGGCATGGCCTCGCGTGTGTCCTCATGCCCGTGTTCGCCGTGCTCGGCGCCCTTGAAGATCAACACGGCGCGGGACGGCGTCATCGTCATCGCATTCGTTGCCGAGATGATCATCGAAGCGGCGATCGTCAGCGCGAACTGCCGGTAGAACTGACCGCTGATGCCAGGGAGTAGCGCGCTGGGGAGGAAGACAGAGCACAACACGAGCGTGATGGCGATGATCGCGCCGGTGATCTCGCCCATTGCCTCGATCGTCGCCGAGCGCGGATCCAATCCTTTTGCGAGTTTCGTTTCGACCGCCTCGAGCACGACGATCGCGTCGTCCACGACAATTCCGATGGCGAGCACCAATCCGAACAGGGTCAAGTTATTCAGCGTGAAGCCCATCGCGTACATGACGGCGAAGGTGCCGACGAGCGAGACGGGGACGTCGATCATCGGCAGGATCATCGCCTTCCAATCCTGCAGGAACAGCAGCACGACAATCGCCACCAGAATCACGGCGTCGCGAAGCGCGTGAAAGACCTCGGCGACCGATTCTTCGATGAAGGGGGTCGTGTCGTAGACGATGCTGTAGTGCATGCCCTGCGGGAATCGGGCCGCCTCCAGTTCTTTCATCTTGGCGCGGATGAGCTTGGCCGTATCGATCGCGTTGGACCCGGGCAGCTGGTAGATGATCAGGCCGACCGAGGGCTTGCCGTCGAGCGTGCAGCGCGTGTCCTGGTTCTTGGCCCCCAATTGGATCCGCGAAACATCTTTGAGTCGGACAACCTGGCCCGACGGGCCGGCTTTCACCACGATCTGTTCGAACTCGGCCGGGTCGACGAGCCGGCCCAGCGTGCTGAGCGTGTATTGAAAGTCCTGCCCGGCCGGAACGGGTTGCTGTCCGATCTGGCCGGCCGCCACCTGCACGTTTTGCTCTTTGAGCGCGTTGACGATATCGCCGGCCGTCAGGTCTCGCGCCGACAGCTTTTCGGGATCCAGCCAGACCCGCATGCTGTAGTCCTGCTGGCCCATGTAGTTCACGTCGCCCACGCCATCGAGCCGGGCCAAATCGTCGCGGATTTTGATCGTGGCGAAGTTGCTCAGCTCGAGCTGGTCGAACAGAGGCTTGTGGGTCTTCGGATCCTCGTCCGAGGTAAAATTGACCACGAGCAGAATGCTCGGTGACTTCTTCTTTGTCGAAACGCCGGTCGCCTTCACCATGTCGGGGAGTTGCGGCATTGCTAGCGCGACCCGGTTCTGTACGAGCACTTGGGCCATGTCTAGATTCGTGCCGAGCTCGAACGTCACCGTGAGGTTGTAGCCGCCGTCGTTTGTCGACTGCGACGACATGTAGAGCATGTGCTCGACGCCGTTGACCTGCTGCTCGATCGGCGCGGCGACAGTGTCGCGGACGACTTTGGCGCTGGCTCCCGGATACGTGCACGACACTTGCACCGTCGGGGGCGTGATCTCGGGGTATTGGGCGATGGGTAGCGTCTTCATCGCCGCGTAGCCGGCCAGCAAAATCACAGCGGAGATCACCACGCCGAGGACGGGTCGATCGATGAAGAATCGTGCCATGGGTGACCGTCCGTGCTGCTTTCCGACCTCAGTGCGTCAATCGCTAATGCTGAGTGCTTGGACTCTCGTGCGCTTTGTCTTTTTCTGCTTTCTTCTCTGATACTGCCGCGATGGCCTCGCCGGGCCGGCTGCGCATGTCGCCCGGCGTCGGAGCGACGATGACTCCGGGCCGCACGCGTTGCAGGCCATCAATAATGATCCGCTCGCCGGCGCTCAGCCCTTCGGTGATGGCCCGCAAGCCGTCGTGCATGGCGCCAAGCTGAACCAGTCGAAAGTCGACTTTGTTCTCGTTGTTGACGACATACACGAACTTGCGCGCCTGGTCGGTTCCGATCGCGCGATCGGCGACGAGCAGAGTCGGCTTGGGCTTGCCGGCGGGAAGGCGAATCCGCGCGAAGAGACCCGGTTCCAGCACGCGTCGGCCTACGGGCGGCTTGGGATTCGGGAACGTCCCCCGCGTGCGAATTGTTCCGGTCGCGGGATTCACGCGATTTTCGACAAAATCGATCGTCCCTTTGTACGGGTATCCTTTATCGGTAGTCAGGCCCAAGTAGACCGGGATCTCTTGGTGCTTCTTGTCCTCGAGTTTCCCTTCACGCACCTGCTGCATGAGGATCAGAAAGGTCCGCTCGTCCGCATCGAAGTAAACGTAGATCGGATCGACCGAGACAATCGACGTCAGCACCGTCTTGTTGGCGTCGACCAGGTTTCCGACCGTGATCTGGGTGCGGTTGATTTTCCCGGAGATCGGCGCCGCGATCTTCGAGAAATCGACGTCCAGCTGCGCGCGATCCACCTTGGCCTGCGCCCCGTCGACCTGCGCGTCGGCGTCCTTTTTGTCGGCAGTCGCTTGATCGTATTGGGCCGCGGTGATCGCGCCTTTGGCTTTCAGGGCGTCGGCGCGCTGAAAGTCGAGGGTCGCTTTAATTTGATTGGCCGAGGCGGTGGCGAGCTGCGCCTTGGCGGCGGCCAAGGCGGCTCGAAACTCGCGGTCGTCGATCTCGTAAAGCGGCTGGCCTTTCTGGACCTCTTCGCCGTCCTTGAAAAGCACCTTGTTGAGAAAGCCGGTGACGCGCGCCCGAATCTCGACGGTTTCTGCAGAGTCCGTGCGTCCTGTGTAGTCGACGTAATCGACGACCGCTTCCTCCACCGGCGAACTGACGACCACAATCGCCGGGGGCAACTTGGCAACGGCGTCGGCCTGCGATTCCTGGCAGCCGGCCAGGAGCAGCAGGGACAGAATCGACAACCAGCGCAGCGAGTCAGTCGAGGAGGGGCTCATCCGGGTCGCTCCATCAAGAGGGGCAAGGCGTGAAGCGCCACAGGCGCGGGCTGACGGTGAACTGACGCGGCCCGCAGCGAGCGAATTGTCGTGGACGTTGACATCACGATACCCTCGGGTTGGCGCGGAAAGCAACGTGTCAGTTCCTGGATGCTGAACTTGTGGGGATCATCGCGAGTCCACCGCCTGGCGAGTCCCGGAGGGCAACTTGCGTTCCTCCGGACGAAGTCAC
>DASPSM010000786.1:0-2660 GCA_035623955.1 Planctomycetaceae bacterium | reverse complement strand
CGCGCGGATTTGCGGGCACCCCGTCGCGCGCCCATTGCTCGACCGCCGAGGCGAAAGCCTCGGAGAGCGCCTCTTCCGCCAGGTCGAAATCGCCCAACAGACGGATCAACGTGGCCAAGACGCGCCGAGACTCGGACCGGTAGACGGCGTCCACCGTCTCGCGCGCGTTCGCAGCGACATCTTGGGGCATCGCGGGGTTTAAATCAGAAGAGCATCAGGCTGCGTCGGCGCGGCCGGCAGCGACGCAGCGAGGGTCCGTGCTGAGCGGATCAGTACGGCACAATGGTAGCGTGCCGTCGACGCGGCTGCGACAAAGAGGCGGCGCGCGGGCTAGATAGGACGGCCGGTTGAGCGTCGAACTGTTCGGATGGACAATCCGCGCTACTGCGTTGCGATTACAGCTGCAAACAGCCGTCCGTCCGTGTGCCACGGGTCGCCGCCGCCATTCTTCCCCTCGAGCGTCGTGTGGAAGCCGTCGACGATATCGAGAGATTCCAGCCCGCCTGTCTGCTCAAGGTCGACGAAAAGATAATCGCGTTCGGCATCGATGTCGGGGGCTGTATGGTGCGTGATCTGCCCCGTGCGGTGGCTGAAGCCCACGCTTTTGTCGTAAGTCGCCGCGCCAATCCAGACCGCGCGATCCTCTTCATCGGTCGTCGGAGCCCGCCAGAATCGCACGTGATGTCGGGCCCGCGGGTTTTTTCCGACCGGCTTCTCGAAGGCGAGATCCTCGCGACGCCCGAACAAATAGAGATTGCTCACCGGAGCAGCGTCATAGGGCCGCTTAAGCGCCGTTGCCGTGGCAATTTCGAGGCAGCTTCGCAGCGTCAGCGGGTCGGCCGGGTACCAGTGGGCGGCCACCATGAGTTTCTTCAAATCGCGCTCGCCGCCGACCATCTCGACGTTGAGAGCATCGCCGGCGATCCCATTCGAGGTGCGCGTAATCCGCGGAATCTCCTCCAACTCGGGGTGCCGCAGCGAGTAGCGCTTCCAGCCGTAGGGAATCACATAATACGAGGCGACCAGATAAAGCAGTCCCAGGCAGGCCAGCATGCGGACGGGCCGTAAGCGGCGTCGGGCCTCTCGTGGAAACTCGGTAACCAACGGTCTGATCCGGTTCGAGCCGACGATCGCGGATTGTTCGGCGGCGCTTGATTTTGCGCTGTGCGGAGATCACATTGTAGCTGTCGGGAGCACTCCCACAACGGGCGCGCTCGTCATCCGGACGCCGCGTCCGACGCCGTCTGGCCGCGGGCGGCGCGCGGTAATCAGGCAGATAAGCGGCAAGCTCGAGGGGCACGAGCCGTTGGTTGGTGCGGCTTTCGCAGCCGTGTCGCGCGTCGATCGCTCCTTGCGGTCCTTGTCCGCGGCCGTTTCGCGATCGATACTTCTCGCAGTGGACGTTTGACGGGCAGAATCGCCGCGACTCCCGCCCTTGCTTGAGAGGCTTTCATCCGGGAGGTGAATCCATGTCAGGACCGGCTCGAAACTGTCTTTTCGTCGCACTGATCGGCCTGTCGTCGGGCGCGCTGGCTCAAGAACGGACTCCCGAGCCGGCCAAGAGCGAGGTGATCCCCTCGAAGGATGAATCGGTGATCCGCGCCAACGTGGCGGCGTTCGTGAAGGCCTATAACGCGGGAGACGCCAAGGCCCTCGCGGCTCTGTTTGTGCCCGAAGCACAAATGATCGACGAAGAGGGGAACACGACGCAGGGACGCGACGCCATCGAGAAAGTCTTCGCGGGCCTCCTCGCCGAAAAGCCGCAGCCTCAGATGGCCGTCGAGATTGAATCGATCCGCTTCATCGGCAGCGCGCTGGCCATCGAAACCGGTGTGAGCAAGGTGACCCATAAGCCCGGGGAACCTCCCGACGTCGATCGTTACACGGCCGTCCACGTCAAGACGCGAGCCGGGCAGTGGATGATGGCTTTTGTCCACGATACGCCGGGGACCGACCTGACGAACTACGAACGACTCAAGCCGCTGGAATGGCTGGTCGGCGATTGGATCGACGAAGCTCGCGAGTCAGTCGTGATGACTTCATACAAATGGGCCCCCAACAGAAACTACATTCTTGGCGAAATCAAAGTCCGCATGCAGGGGCGCGACGCGATGGATATCAGCCAGCGGATCGGCTGGGATCCCCTCACCAAGCGGATCAAGTCCTGGCAATTCGACACGGAAGGGGGACACGGCGAGTCCGTCTGGACGAGCGCCGGCGACCATTGGGTGGTCAAGGCGACCGGTGTCCGCCGCGACGGGACGCCGTCGTCCGCCACCAATCTCATCACGCCGACGAGCAACCATTCCTATACCTGGCGCTCGACCGATCACGTCGTGGGGACCGAGATGGTGCCTCCCACCGAGGTGAAGGTCGTTCGCAAAGCGCCCGAGCCGGCCGTCGCAAAGTGATTGGCCGCGAGATCAAAGGCATTCACATGAGCATGACCACGAAGACAACCGCGTCCCTGAGGCGGTTCGCCGGTGTTTCTCTGACGAGCCTCGCACTGTTGGTCGCGCCGACGAGCGACGCGTGGGCTGGCGGTCGCGGTGGCGGCGGCGGCGGCTTTCGAGGGGGTGGCGGGGGCGGATTCGGAGGTGGCGGTGGATTCCGTGGCGGCGGCGGCGGCTTTGGCGGCGGCGGCGGCGGCGGCGGCTTTC
>DASPSM010000767.1:0-3990 GCA_035623955.1 Planctomycetaceae bacterium | reverse complement strand
CCGGCGATCGGGATCTTTCTGGCGGTCACCTGGCTGGCGTGCGACCTTGCGCCCGTCACCGAGAGGGGTTCACGGATTCTCAAGGCGGCCGGCGGGCAATGCCTGCTGCTTCTGGCGATCTGCGCGTACAGCCAGGTGGGTTACTGGCGCGATAGCGTCACACTGCTGCGCCACTCGGCCCAATGCACTCCCGACAATTTCCGAGCGCACCAGTTGCTCGGAACCGCACTGGTTGCGGATGGGTCCGCGAGCGAGGGCGTCGCCGAGCTAGAGACCGCGGTCCGAATGCAGGACTCGTCCCCTGCCGCGCACTGCGCCTTGGGGGTCGGACTTCAGGAGTCCGGCCGGCTCGACGAGGCCGTCGAGCAATACCGCAAAGCGCTGGCCCTCGATGATCGAGACTCGGATGTCTACTCCAATCTCGCTTACATCGATCTCAAGCGTCACGATTATCCGGCGGCCAAGCAAAACTTTCGCCGAGCCGTTCAACTCGATCCCGAGCACGTGAAAGCCTACGCGGGGCTGTCGACGGCGTGCCTGGAAACCGGCCAGTACGCCGAAGCGATCTCGTCGAGCTTGCGGGCGCTAAGTCTGGATCCGCACTCGATCCGGGCGCGGCACAATCTGGCCGTGGCCCTGCTCGCCACCGGCCGATTAGACGAGGCAATTCGGCAGTTTCAGTACCTCGTGAACCTGCTGCCCGACGACACGGAGGCGCGGCAAAACCTCGAGCGAGCCCTCGCTCTGAAAAATGGCGCGCAGGTCAAGTGAGTTGACCGCCGCCACAGCTGACGTTGGCGAGACTCCGAGAGCGCTCAGCCCGACTTTTTCTTCTTCGTCGGCCGAGAAGGCAAGCGGCGAGCGACGCTCTTGACCGGCGGACGCCCCTGCTGCGCCTCAGCCTTGGCCTTCCTGCTCCCCGCCTCTTTCATGCTCTGCTTGAGCGCGTCCATGATGTTGACGATCGGCGGCTCTTCGACGGGCGTCGGAGTGACGATCTGCTTCCCCTGAACTTTCGCCTCGATCAACTCCCGCACGCGGTCCGTATAAGCGTCGCTCTTCTCGCTCAGGTCGATTTCATCGTCGACCATCGACGTAATCAGTTGGCGAGTCAGCTTGCGCTCGGGGGCGGTCGGATGCGTGTCGACGAGTTCCTCGCGGAACTGGGCCGGATCCTTCACTTGGGCGGCGTACTGCAAGAGATCGACAATCAGCAATCCCTCTTCGGCGCGCACTCGGGCCAGATGCTCGCGGGTTGTGATCTTCATTCGGGCGATCGCCTCGAGCCCTTCGGCCGCCATCGCCTCTTCGATCAGCTGGTACGGCTTCTGGCCGAGCGTTCCGTCGGGTGTCAGATAGTAGCTCTTGCCGCTCAAGTAGGCGGGGTCGATCGTTTCGGGGTGGACGAAGCCCTCGACGCTGATCGCCCGCTCCCCCTCTGGCCGCAGCTCGGCTAGCTCATCGGGGTTGATCTCGACGTACTGCCCTTTTGCGTACTCGTAGCCCGAGACGATTTCGTCGTTGGGAACTTCGCCGTGAATGGGGCAGGTCTTCACGTACTTAATACGGCTGTGGCAATCGCGATGCAGCTGATTGAACCGGATGGGGCTTCCCTCGTCCGTAGAGCCCGACGACCCGGTGAAAGCCTGCACGGGAACGGTGACGAGACTGATCCGCAAATGGCCTTTCCAGGCGGGTCTCGGAGCCACGGCGTGTTCTTTCGCTGGACTGGGGTGAGATGGAGTTCCTGCAACGAGGGGGAGCCGACGGCGGACCCGATCAACTCGGATCGATCCGGATCGCTCGCCCGCGGCATTGCAGGGACGAACAAAATCCAGTCCCTGGCGAACGAACCGGTCGCTCCCTCAAAGAATTGGCCGACCAGACCGTTCCCCGGTTCCAGAGCGGTCCGCGGCCACGGCCAATCGGTTTCGCAAATCGCGTACCGGCGGTGGCACGGCAATTATGCACTATAAACGCCCGAACGCACCGCTGGCGATAATTTTTTCGCGGGATTCTTCTGGGCCGGCGAACTACGTATTTTTTACAAATTCGTTCGATCACGCGGCAGGCAAGACGTTAATTCGCAGGAATGTTCAGCCCCGGAGCCTCTGTCTCCTCGGCGTTTGTACCCGTGGCCGAGTGCTCGGCGATTGCCCGGTTCGTCGCGACAGCCGTCAGACGGCGAGCGCTGATCAGCTCGTCCGTCTCGTTATCGCGCACCGTTTGTTCGATTTGCAGCACGCCGAATAGAACGGCCGCGGTCAGCCAGACCTCGATGCGATGAACGTACGTGCGTCCGGATTGCGGGTCGTCGACTTCGACCTGGGCGGCGGCCTTGCGACAGGTGAAGGCGTCGTGGCGCAGCGGCGTCCTCAAATAACGCACGCTCTCACGCCGATAGGGGCGGACGACCGGCAGCCCGAGCAGGAACGATTCGGCCTGCTCCTTCGTTTCGCCGACCGGCAGCGATTCGCGGACGACAAACTGGGCCGGTGTCTCCCCTGCATTGAATGAAACCGGATCAATCAGGAATGTGAGGGTCCGCTCGCGCGGCGTGCCGGCGTCCCAAATGGCTGCGATCTTTCGCAGCCGACGCCCCTGCTCCGATTGCACTCCCTGATCGGCCAGTCGAAGGCGAATCGACTCGCCCGCTGGGCCGAGGCCAGCGAAGTCGATCCACTCGCCGCCGTGTTCGGGTAAGAGTGGAAAGAACGTCACGACGGGACGATTGAAATTCTCGATTGGATGCCGATAGTCGATCCAGCGCCAGCGATCGAGCACTTGAAACAGCCACGGATGCTGCCACGGATTCTCGATTGGATACCAGGCCGAAAAGGTGCTTAGCGCCAGGAACGCAAGCGCAATCCAACGTCCGCTGGCGCTCTTGGCGATCGCGTCAAGCACGGGGATCATCGAGACCAGCCACAGCGGAATCAGCCAGAAAGTCCAGCGCAGTCCCGAGGTGTTGCCGCCGTAGTTGTAGTTTTGCGTCCGCGTCAAGTAGAAGGCGAGGACAATGAGCGTGATTGCGGCCGAGGCCCAAAGCATCGGGCGCAGAGTCCAGCCTCGAGAAACTCGGGGGACGATCCAGGCGGCCAGCGCAAAGAGAAAGATTGGGGAGAGCGAGAGAATGCCGTGGTGTCCCAGCGTGCAATGGAACAAATAGACCAACGGCGAGTCGTGGTTGGCGTCCAGCCCTGCCGGATGCATCCAGTAGCTGGGGACGCCGTCGACAATGTATTTGTACTTCTCAGTGCCGTAGTCCGCGTAAAACGGTTTCCAGCTTCCGGTCGCGAGCCAGGTTGTCGCGAAGAAAAACGCCAGCGGCACGATCGCAGCCGGCACTGACAACGTGAATGCTCGTACCGGTGACCGCCACAAAAGCAGCACGGCCACGGCAGTGGCAAACGCAGCCGCCGGCAGCTCGTTTGCAGCCGCGAAGGCGGCGAAAAACCCGGCGCAGGCGAAGTGCAGCGGTCGCAGCGAGCCGTCGGCCAAAATGCGACACGAAGGGTAGAGCGCGAAAAGTACGGCCAGCGCGGCCACCGTGTGGTTATTGAGCGTCACGCAAAACGTCGTCAGAAACGTGGAAAGCGCCAATGCTCCAACGACAAACAACCGCGAGAAATCACTCGCGGCGTAGCGGTCGACGAGCCGCATGGTCACGACCAGCCCGGCCAACATGGGGATCACGTTCACGAGGAACAAGATCAGCCGCATGGTCTCTTCGGGTTGCGTGTTGAGGCTCCAGCCGGTGACGGTCCGCACCGCCGAGTAAACGCCCGCCACGATCGTCGACAAGACGGGCGGCTTGCTGGAGTAGTAGTGTCCCCCCTGTCGGACCTTGTCGATCGTGCTCCAGCCGGGAACAGAGTCGATTTCGTCGATCTCGTACGTGTGCCGCTCGACGAGCGACCAGACCGTGCACCAGCGCGAGCGATCATTGGCTGAGAGCAGCGGCTTCACGCGCCACACGGCGGCGCTCAG
>DASPSM010000760.1:0-5523 GCA_035623955.1 Planctomycetaceae bacterium | reverse complement strand
CCGCCAGTGGCGGGGGCTTCGAGTCCAGTACCGCGTTGGTCGCTTACCAGGCTTTGATCGGGAGCAGGAGCGGGTGGTCGGACCGCGGGCATGGGCCAGCTGGCAAGGACCGCAAGAATGGCGATTGCCGCGACGGCGAGGCCGGCCCAAATCCAGCGCGAGCGATTGCGGTTGGGCGGGTCGGAGGAATCGACCAGCGCGCCCAGATTCGCTCGCCGTGCATTTGCCCGTCGCTCGGGAAGTGGCGTCGCGACGGGCAGCGGTTCTGCGTTGGCTTGAGCGGCGTCCCAATACAGATTTCCGTGCAGATCGACGTATTCGAGATAGAACCGGCGGCAGGCCGAATCGCCAAGCACCAGCTCGTCGAGCCGCTTGAGTTGCGCTTCCGCGGCCCGCTCTTCAAAGAGCGCCTCGAGGATCTGCCGCAGCTCGACCGTGTGATCGTCGCCAGGACTTCCGCCATCGGGATTCATGCCGTCTTGATTCATGCCTGCGCCTCCGCGGCCAGGCGGCGCTTGATGCACTCAAGCAGAGTGCGGCGGATGCGGGACAGCGATTGGTAGACCGAGTTAGCCGGTCGTCCGAGCTGCCGGGCGACGGTTTTCCCCGACGCTCCGGGAGCGTAGCGGCGACGAATGAGATCGCGGTCCGAGGGGGCAAGCCGCGCCAGACAGGCCAACAGCGCGCGGCGGCGCTCCTCGAGCGCTTCGACGCTCTCCTGGGCCTCGCGGGCGACCGCCTCGACGAACGCCTCGCTCAAAAGAGCCGCCTGACGACGCCGCCGATCGCGGGATTTGAGCACCTCCAGCACGGCGATGCGGCAGCCCCAGGCGTAAAAGTTCGTTCCCGGCCGATAGGTGTGCGACTTCCGCCAGATCACCAGGTTGGTTTCCTGGAGGATTTCTTCGGCTTCGACCGGATTGGGGGCCTGCGCCAGGATGAACAGGAACAGTCGCCGCTGCCACTTCGTGAACAGTTGAACGAATTCGTCGCCGGGCGCCTGCGGAATCTGCAGGGCCGAGTCGGATCCGTCTTCGGCTCGATTCATCGGCGAGGTTTCCGTTCGAATGACTGTCGGATCACGAAGGCGAATGCGGCCCGGCGAGAGGCAAACCCTTTGGGAGGGCGACGCTCCCGCTGAGCCTTTTCCTGGAGGGGAGACTAACTGGTGAGTTCTTGAATCGGAGTGCCGCCGTTGGCGATTTTCATCGGCCGGCCGAGCTTGGAAGTGTGAACCGTGGTCAGCGGAATGCCCAAAGCATATGCGACAGTGGCCCACAGATCGCCGGGCAGATAGCTCTTGCCCTCGACGGCGACGCCGTCCTTGTCGGTGCCGCCGATCACGCGGCCCCCCTTCAGCCCGCCGCCCCCCATCACCACCGACCAGCTTTGCGCCCAGTGATCGCGGCCCACGTTGGCGTTGATGTTGGGCGTGCGCCCGAACTCACCCATGCAGATGAGGACGGTGTGCTCGAGCATGCCGCGGGACGCCAGGTCGGCGACGAGCGCGGAGAAGCCCTGATCGAGATTGGGCAACAGCCGGGTCTTTAATCCGGTGAAGACCTGCTGGTGCAGGTCCCAGCCATCCATCGTCACCTCGACAAAGGGCACGCCAATTTCGACCAGCCGCCGGGCCATCAACAGTCCACGGCCGAAGTTGTTGTTGCCATATGCGGCGCAGACTTCGGGTTTTTCGTCCTGCAGACCGAAGGCGGACATTTGTTTGGAGGTCATCAAGTTGACCGCCTTCTTATAGACGTCGGCGTGGGCCTGCGGAGCCTCGCCGCGCTTGGAGTTGATGAAGCCCGTCTCGACGACCTCGAGCATCGAGAGCCGATTGTGGAAGCGGTCGAGATCCATCTTGTCCATTTCGGCGTTACGGATTTTCCCTCCGGCGTCGACCACGAACGGAGCGTTTGCCATTCCGAGGAACCCGGGGCCCTCGCTCGTTCCGCCGATCGACACAAAGGCGGGGATCTCCAGCCAGGGGCGCTTCGGCCCCAGCTCGTGGCTGACGACCGATCCGAACGAGGGGTGCACGACCGTCGGATTGGGGATGTACGCCGTGTGCAGATAGTAACGGCCGCGACCGTGGTCGGCCTCGCGCGTGCTCATCGAGCGGACGATCGACAGGTTGTTGGCAATCTTGGCCGTTTTCGGCAAGAGCTCGCAGATCTCGTAGCCGGCCGCCGTCTGAATCGACTTGAACTCGCCGCCGTTCTTGGAACCCGGCTTGAGGTCCCACATGTCGATCGACGGGGGGCCGCCGCCGAGCCAGAGGAGAATGCACGCCTTCTGGTTCTTGCGCACCGTGGCGGCGTTAGCCTCGAGGTGCATCAGGAATTCGAGCGCCGGGACCGCGGCAGCGCTCGTGAGGGCGTGATTCAAAAAGTGGCGGCGGGACATGCCGTTGGGAACGCTGGTTTGCATGGCGATTCGCCCCGAAAGATGCTCGGCGCTCAGTGATTAATGATGAATTCGTTCGAATTGAGCAGGGCCCAAAACAGATCCTGATAACCCGGCAGCTTGTCGGGATACAGGTCGACCAGGTGCTCGGCGGCCCCTAACTCGTGGCTGTGCGGGTGCCGCGAGAGCGAGGCCAGATACAACCGCGTGATCTTCTGCACGTCGGTGTTTTCGGAGTCGATCACCTTGTGCAGGAAGCTGCCCGATTCGCCGCTTGTTGCCTTTTCGATCAGTTGCCCGTTCATCATCAACAGCGCCTGCGGGATCGTGCCGTTGAAGGTCGTCGCCTCGTCGTTCTCGTCGGTGCCGAACGCCATGATGAACTGTTGCAGCCACTCGTCCCGCTGCGTCTGCCGCGCCGACCAGTCGGCGTGGACCGTGTGATCGGCGTCGGTCGCGATCAGCAGAGAATCGTAAAGCTGCTCGGCTTCCATCGGCTTGGGATAGACGCGGCTGAAAAGGGGCGCGTGGCCCATCGCCGGATCATCCTTGAGGTTCTTGAGGGTGGTGCGGCTCGTGAGCTGGTACGCGTCGGAGTCGCAGATCCACCGGATGAGCGCCTTCACGTCGTAGTGGTTCTTGACGAACTCCTGCGACAGCCGCTCGAGCAGCTCGGGATGTGAGGGCGGATGGCGTGCGCCGATGTCGTCGACGGGGTTCGAGAATCCGTAGCCGAAGAAGTGCCCCCACATCCGATTCACGAATGCCTGGGCGATGTAGGGCTTGTCCCCCGTGGTCATAAACCGGGCCAGCTCTTTGCGACGATCGACTTCGCTGCCCGGATCGATCTTCTTGTCGAAGAAGATCGGGTAGGCGACCTGCATTTCGCCCGAGCGTTTTTCGTAATAAACGGGGCCGGAGAAATCGGTGCGGGCCAGTTCGGTGTAATCGGTCATTCGCTGGCCGGTCGCGCGGTTGAAGCTGCGGTGCTCGATCGGCCGCGTCTGGCGGAGGAAGCTGTTCAGCTCCCAGAATTGGGCCTGCTTCCAGGGGTCGAACGGGTGATTGTGGCACTGAGCACACTGCAGCTGCACGCCCATGAACAGCCGCGTCGTCTTCGCGGTGGCCAGCACCATCTCGTCGCGGGTCGTCATCTGGGCGAGCAGATAGTTGACGGCCCCGTTTTCGTCGGAGCGTCCCTCGGCCGCCACCAGGTCGTACACGACCTCGTTCCAGGGCCGGTTCTGGGCGAATGCCTCGCGGAAGAATTTTTGGATTCCCCCTCGGCTCACGAGGCGCGGCGTCTGGCGGCCGACGGTGAGGTTGGTCCAGATCGTCGTAAAGTTCCGCACGAAGGCCGGATCGTCGAGCATCTTGCCGACGAGTTCGGCCCGCTTGTTCGGGCTTTTGTCCTTGCGGAAGTGCTCGATGTCCTTCCAGAAGGGAATGTGACCGAACAGATCCAACGAGACGCGGCGGAGCCATTCCTCGTCATCAGCCGGCGGCGATGCGACGACCTGATTGTCCTGCCAGGCTTGCCGAATTTGCTGGTTGATGAAAACCACCACCGGATCGGTGGAATGGTGGATGTCACCCGGGTGTGCGACCTTTTCCGGCTTGGAGCCGCGCGAAACGGGTTTGTCCGGTTTTTGCGGCTTGTCCGCGGCACGCCCGCCGGGCGCAAGCAGAAGCATCGACGCGACCGCGAGAGCTAAGACCCTTCGGAGCCGCGCAGACTCGCACGGGCGCACCGGCTTCCAAACTGGCCCGCGAGGGACGTCAAAGCCGCACGATCTGCTCATGGCGACAGTCAGCGACACTTCAGAACATCACGTGAAACGACACGGCGAAAAGCCGTCGAAGTGAAAGCAGAACGCGGTCCTGCACCCTATTTACCGGCAGCCGCCGTCCAACATTCGCCGCATTTTTCAGGCGAAGTGCACGCAAGTCGAAACATCCGGCCGGCGGGCCCTGCTGCGCGTCGATAACTTATGATAGGCTTCGGATTTGGGAAAAGTCGAGGGGATCCAACCAGGGAATCAGAGTCGATGGCGGAGCCAATCGGAGACGTTTCAAGGGCCGATCCGGCCCTGGCAATCATCCTGGCGGCCGGCAAAAGCACGCGGATGAAGTCGGCCCTGCCGAAGGTCGTGCACGAGGTCTGCGGCCGGCCGATGGTCGAATACGTCATCGATGCCGTCCGGGATGCCCGCGTGCGGCGGATCGTCCTGGTCGTCGGGCACGGGGCGGAGACGGTCCGCGACTTGTTCTCGGGCCAGCCGGGAATCGAATTCGCCCTGCAGGCCGAACAGCGCGGGACCGGACACGCCGTAATGATGTGCCGCGAGCACCTCGCCGGGGTCATCGGACCCGTCTTTGTACTGAACGGAGATATCCCCCTGGTGAAGAGCCAGTCGCTGAGTGGGCTGCTTCACGACTTGCTGGAAAGCCGCGCCGCCTGCGCGATCGGAAGCGCCGTCACCGACGCGAACGAAGGGCTAGGGCGAATCGTCCGGGATAGCCAGGGCGCGTTCGTGCGGATCGTCGAACACAAGGACGCGACGCCGGCCGAGCTGGCAATCCGCGAGATCAACACCGGCAGCTACGCGTTCGACGGCCCGGCCCTGTTGTGGTCGCTCGATCAGATTCGACCCAACAACGTGCAACAGGAGTATTACCTCACCGACTGCCCAGCGGCACTCAAGCAAGCCGGCCGCACGGTCGTCGCCTCGCCGCGATTCGACTTTCGCGAGGCGATGGGCGTCAACACGCGAGCCCAACTGGCCGACGTCGAGCGCTCGATCCAACGGGACACGCAGCAAGCGCTGATGGCGGAGGGGGTGACGATCGTCGCTCCGGAAATGACCTACATCGACCCCCGCGCCCGCATCGGGGCCGAGACGATCATTTATCCGTTCACCACCATCACCGGCTCCCCAGTGATCGGTCGCAATTGCCGCATCGGCCCCCATGCCTTGGTGCACGGTTCGGTGCAGGTTCCCGACAACACGATTATCCCGGCGTTTGGAGCGGTTTCCTAAAGCGGAATCCACTATGGGCGAGCGATTCCACATGCTCGTGGATCCTATCGTCAGCGAGGATGACGCCGGCGATCTT
>DASPSM010000754.1:0-2944 GCA_035623955.1 Planctomycetaceae bacterium | reverse complement strand
GAGTCTTCGACGGGCTCACGGATCAGGAGCTGAAAACGCTGAAAGAGGTCGGCCCGTCCCTGCTCACCAAGAGTTCCGACGCCGACGGGCGCGAGATTTTAATCAACGCGCAGCTCTATCCGGTGCGGTGATTCGGGGCGGCCTTCGAGAAGGTGCGCGACACCACGACGTGCCCGCCGGCGGCCGACTTCAGGCCGCGCGCGATCGCGTCACTCAGCCAGCCACGGTTGCCGCAGCACTTCGCGATCGGTCGGCTGGGCGCGGGGAGCGCGCTCGATGCGCACGCTGTCGGCAGGGTTGCCGATGGCATTGGCGTCGGAGTGCGGCTGCGCGACGAGTTTTCGGTCCTGTTCGTCGTGCGATTGCACCGTGATATCGATGTGCGGGTCGGAAGGTTGGCTCTGCACGGCAGTCCTTCGGCGGGGCCTGGCGGGAGGAGAGATCGAAGCAGCGCTCCGAGCGATTCTAACGCGCCGTGAAATCGATGCAAAAAAAAACGGTGTTCAGGAATCGATTCGATGGCCTTCCCCGTCCTGGCGGCTAAATGGCTCGTCCGGGGTTGTGGGATGCCGAGCGGTGGCCCCCTCACCCCCAACCCCTCTCCCGCGAGGGGAGAGGGGAGAAGATTCGCAGGCCAACGTTGCCAATGCGAAAGCGCCGCCGACGTTGGAACTCTTCCCCCCTCTCCCCTCGCGGGAGAGGGGCCGGGGGTGAGGGGGTTTCCGGCAACGTCCCACAATCGCGCACGGCCGTGTGAGCTAGCCCGGGTTCTCGACCCGTTGGCGCGCCGGTTCAGGCGTCAAATCTTTGGCGGGCGACGGAGGGGAAAGGCTGCCATTTGTGGTTTGCCTGATGCTGTACGTGTCGCTCTCCTTCCCGGTATACGCCACAAGCAGCTCGGCCAGTAATCCGAGCGAAAGGGCCTGCGCCCCAAGCAGAGTGGCGGCGATCGAATAAGGGAGCAGGGGCCGCGTGCCGATCGGTCCGAACCCCGCTCCCAGGATGTGGGTGCAGCACCAGATCACCGCCAGATAAAGCAGACCGCAGAATCCCAACGCCAGGAAACAAAGGCCGAAACCCCCCAGAATGTGCTGCGGGCGCTGGCCGAAACCGGTCAGAAACGTCACGGTGAGCAGGTCCAAGAACCCGCGAGCAAAGCGGCGCACGCCGTACTTTGACTTGCCGAACCGCCGCGGCCGGTGGTTGACGGCCAGCTCGGCGACGCGAAATCCCCGCGCGTGCGCCAGCACCGGGATGAAGCGGTGCAGTTCGCCGTAGAGCCGAATCTCGGCCGCCACCTCCGCACGAAACAGCTTGAGGCCGCAGTTGTGATCGTGCAGCTTCAGCCCCGTGATGGTGCTCACAACCCAGTTGAAGACGCGGCTCGGATAAACCTTGTGCCAGGGGTCGAGCCGCCTCTCTTTCCAGCCGTTCACAACGTCGTAGCCTTCGCCCAACTTGCCCAGCATCCGGGGGATTTCGGCCGGATCGTCCTGGAGGTCGGCGTCAATCATCAGCACGAGGTCGCCTCGGGCCGCTCGCATGCCGGCCGTGAGGGCGGCGGCCTTGCCAAAATTCCGGCGGAAGCGAATGCCCGAGACCGAGGCGTTGCGGGCGGCCAGCAATTGGATCACGCTCCAGGATGCATCGCTGGAGCCGTCATCGACGAAGACGATTTCGACCGGGCAGTCCAAACTGCGGGCCGCCTCGCCGATCTCGCGGTGGAGCGTCTCGAGGCTCTCAGCCTCATTCAACACCGGAACGATGATGGACAGCATCTCTTCATCTTACTGCGTCGACGGGGGCTCGGGAGAAAGCAATCGGTTGCGGAACCTCGGATAGAGGGCCATCGCGACCAAAACGTCCGAAAAAAACGACACGAGCCTCGACAGAACGGTGGCAGCGACCGCCGCGTGCGAGTTGACCCCCGCCTGAGTCAGGACGCCGAGCAAGATTCCTTCCCGCACGCCCAGGCCGGCCGGAGCAAACAAGACGGCAAAACCCAGCGACGTCGAGAGAGCCATCGCGCCCGACCAGACGGGCCACTCGTGCCAGCGGACCGGGTGATCCACGGCGGCGAGAGTCATTCCCAGGCTCAAACCTTGAATGGCCCAGCTCACGAGGAAGGCGACGCATCCGGCGCCGATCAGCCAGGTGGGAATTGCCGGTCGGGCGGGATCTGGGTCGACGCGAGTCGGCGAAAGAGACGCGCACGAAGTAAGCGGTCTATTCTCCGGCGGTCGACTTTCTGCGGTCGCCGCTCGCTCAAGCACAACCAGCTCGCGCGGTGCGATCTTGGTGACCCCCCACGACAACAGCCTGGCAATGACAGGCAATCCCGCCAGCACGGCCACGATGACCACCGGCATGAGGAACGGTTCATCGCGGGCGGGGACCCAGTCCGGCAACGGGGCCAAAGCGATTCCGACCAATAGCCCCGTCCCCATCATCGTCAGCGTTTCGTAAGCTGCCGTGATCGCCGCGGTATGACCGGCGCAGCCGCGACCGTTCATCAACGATCCACGCAGGACGAGGACCATCGCCTTGCCGGGCACGTACTTTCCCAGACTGCCGCAGTAATAAGCGCGCGTCGCGTCGGCAAAAGCGCTCCGGCCCCCCAGCGCCCGCATCAGTTCTCGCCAAAACCAGACCGAGGGGAGCCACGATGCGGCGTACAAGCCGGCCGAAAGCAGCAGCCAACCCGCGCTCGCCGCCGAAAGGGGCGTGCGCACGTCGCTTTGCCGCCAGAGTCCGTAGCCGTGCCGGCACACATAGGCCAGCACCACGGCAAACAGCGTCCACTTCAGCAGCGCGCGGAACCGATTCAAGTCGGAGCCGATATCAACACGGGCCGATTCAATAATTCTCGTCGTATTCGAGCAGGTCGTTCTCGGTGATGATCCGATGACCCTTGTCGGCCAGGATCTTCAGCGCCGTCTCGACG
>DASPSM010000733.1:0-4374 GCA_035623955.1 Planctomycetaceae bacterium | reverse complement strand
CTGAGCGGAGGCGGAACCTCGGGCGCGCTGATTGACGAACTGATCGCCAGGCGAGCCGCCACGGGCGTGGCACCGGTTTTTCATGGGGTGCCGCTCGTCGTGGGCGAGACGGTCGTCGTTCGCACGGGCGACGAACTGGCGGCGTACGATTTGCGGACCGGCGTGCCGCTCTGGTCGCACGACGTCTCCCCTCCCGGCGGGGACAACAGCAATGTCTTTCGCGATTCGTCGATGCCCATCGTCACCGAGACGCTCGTCGATCGATTGTTTGCGGGAGCGCCGCACACGGCGATCTCCACCGATGGCGAGCGGATCTTTACCGTGGTCGAGGACGTCGCGCCGATCCCCGCCATGTGGGGGCGCCGCCGACGCTTCGCCGTCGAGTCGCCACCCAAAAACAGCCTGGTGGCGTACGACCGCGTGACCGGCAAGCAGGTTTGGCGACTGGCTGAGATCGACGCGCCCACTGCCGATTCTCCCTCGGAAATGCGCGACGTCGACTTTCTCGGGCCACCTTTGGCTCATTGCGGCATCTTGTACGTGCTGGCGCGAACCGAAGATGCCGCCCACTTGCTCGCGCTGGGGCCGGGCGACGGAAAGGTGCGATGGTCGCAAAGCCTCGCCGGATTCTCCGGATTCGAGGCCGATTCGGTCTCGTGGTCGGGTCCTTCCTGTATGCCGGTCGAGAGTGAAGGGACGCTCTTGTGTCCGACGCCCGACGGCCTGGTGATCGCGGTCGATTTGGTGACGCACTCGGTGCGGTGGGCCTACCGGGTCGAGCCGCTGGAAGAGCCGGCCCGGCTGCCCCCTCGCTGGGGCCGTGCCTTTGCGGGCGCCGAGGTCCGCTGGCTTTCGACGTGGCGAGAGACGTTGATTCGCGCGGATGCGGAGCGCTGCTTTTTCGTTTCGCCGCGCTCCCCGCAGATCCACGCGCTGGCTCTGAAGACCGGCGAACTTTTGTGGTCGCGGCCGGTGCCCGGCGGACTTTATCTGGGGCCGCTCGGACCAGCCGGCCTCGTTACGGTCGCCAAGTATCGCTGCTCCGCCTGGGAGCCAGCCAGTGGGAAGGCCTTGTGGAGCGCGCCGGTCGGCCTGCCCAGCGGCCGCGGCCTCGTCATCGACGCCCGCTACTATTTGCCCTGCACGAACGGAACGGCGATCAGCGTCGATTTAGAGAACGGCCGCACCGCTGCGATCGTCGCCGCCGGGAGCGAAACGCCGGGGAATCTCGTTGCTGCGCCGGGTTGTCCCGGGATTGCGGCCGTTGCGCAGTCGCACGAACAATTGCTCGTGCTGCCCACGCTCGAGGCGCAGCGCCGCTCGCTGACGGCCAAGCTCGCCGAACAGAAGGACAGCGTCGAGCTGCGAAATCGTCTGGCCCTTCTCGATCGCGAAGCGGGTGACTTCGAGAGCGCGGAACGGCGGTTGGAAGCCTTGGTTGCGGCACCCTCGCCCAAGCCGGGCGCTGCGGAGAAAAAGGAAACCGAGGCGCCGCCCGCCCGTTTTCGCCTCGAGTTGTTGGAAACGCTGCTTGCCGATTTGGAGGCGTCGCCAAAGCGTTGCGACGCGCTGGCCGAACGGGTCGAGCGCACTGCCGATTCCCAGCAATGGGCCCGCTCGCTGCGCGTTTTGGCCTTGGCTCGCCGGCGCGCCGGCCAGACTCTGGCGGCTTTCGACTCCCTGTTGCTGCTGGCGAAATCCGACTTGCCGCCGGTGCTGGAGGTCGAGCGCGGCCCGACTCGCGTCGTGGCCTTCGACCGGCAACTGCGTGCCGACCTGATGGATCTCCTGGCTGATTGCTCGCTCCCCGTGTTTCGCGAGGCCCGGGCACGACTGCTCAAATCCTTGCAGGCAGCCTTGACGGACGGGGACGTCGACACGTTGCGGCGGATTTCAGAGCGTCTGGGCTTCGCCGATTGGGATCCGGATCTCCGGCAAAAGATCGAAGAAGCGCTGCGTCCCGAGCCCGGCTATCTCCGGGAGCAACTGACGCTTTGGGAAGAGGCCGCCCATCAGGACCGCGGTCGCGGGGCCGAGTCGGTGCGGAAGCTCGCCGACATCTACCTGTCGCATGGCGATCGAAAACTGGCGGCCGCCTGCTACCGCCGATTGAAAAACGATTTTGCCGACGTGAAATTCGCGGACGGCACGAGCGCTGGCGACCTGGTTCGCCGCGCTCAGAAGGACCGCCGATTCAAGGCCGAGATCGAGATGACTTTGCCCGACGGTTGGCCGGCTGATGGCCCGCACGTCCATGTCGACAACAATGCCGGCGTGGGGGCGAATTTCCTGCCTCTGCCGATGGAAAGCACGGCCGGCAGCATCTTCGAGCGGATCGACGTGGCTCTCGATCGCGAAGGGAAGACCCTGCGGTTTCAGGGAGAGCCCCGGGTTACGCCTTGGGACTTGCCTCTGCCGGTCGACAGCCCTTCGTTCCGCGGATTTCAGGTCCTGCACCGCGGCTGGGGGATCGGCCAGCTATTGATCGTTCAGGACGGAGGCGATTTGTACGGGGTGACTGCGCTCGACGAAGGGGGCGAAGCCAACCCCAAGTTTTTGTGGCACGTCGATCTCTTGCCGGCGGAGGAACTGGCGTCGACCGACATCTCCGTGCCGATGATGGGACGCGGAATCGCCGGGCTGTTTACCGACCGCAGCTCGATGATCGATCATCTGGGGCGGGCCGTGGCGAAGGTCGTGGCGGTGTTGCCGGGGGCGGTCTGCTGCCTCGATCGTGGCAGCCTGACCGCGTACGACCCGCTTTCCGGGCGATTGCTCTGGCGGCGAACGGACGCGGCGCATGTCGATTCCGGCTCGGGCGACGATTCGCTGATCGTGCTGCTCGACCGTCGGGCCAAGCGCGTCGAGTTCCTCCGGGCGCTCGACGGCAAGCGAATCGCACAGCGGCAACTCGCGGCAAAGAGCTCGGAACTCAAATGGCTCGAAGGGCGCGACGCCCTCATTCAGTCGGTCGATCCGCGCGGCATGCGGGCGACGCGGATCGACCTCTTGTCCAACGAGATCAAATGGACTCGGCTCTTTGCCACGGCCAGCCTGCTCGCCCGGCTCGACGCGCGGCGGTACGTCGTGGCCGAGCCCGACGGCATCTGCCACCTCGTCGATGCCAAAACCGGCGAACCGGTCACGACCGAAAAGATCGCCGGAATCGAGCATTGTCTGCAGCTCTACGCGACGAGCGACGAGCGGCGGTTTTACATCGCGTTTTCCAAGCCGTTCGCCGAGACCGAGAACGTTCGGGCCAACGGGCAGCGGGACGATTCACGCAACCCGCTGGTCAACGGGATGATCTGCGCGTTCGACCGATCGTCGGGCAGCTTGTTGTGGAGCCGCCGGTTTGACGACGGCATTTTTGAGCTCGACCAGTCGAAAGTTGCGCCCGCCCTGGTGTTTTCGTATCGCCGCATCGACAAGGGGGACGACGAGGGGGGGATTCCCTGGCCCTACCTGCACGCCATCGACAAGCGCACGGGCCGCGACTTGTACCTGTCGAAGCTGACAAACCTCCAACCGGCGGCCCACCCCTGGGCGGAAGCCGACACGAGGCGGCACGAATTTGAGGTGCGCGTGCCGGAAGCCACCGTTCACTTCGAGTACGCGAAGTGACCACGTAGTACGGCCGCTATCAGCGGGCATGAAGCCGCCGCTCAGAACTTGCGATGCTCGAGAGCGGGACTAGTTGCTCTTAGCGTCCCACCACCAGCGGCCCTCGGGAAGCTGGGGGGCCCGGCCTTTCGACTTTTCGGCCGTCAGGTTGCCCTCTTCGCGGAAGACGTTGGGGTTCTCCAGCACGTTCCGCATCCGACCGTCCACGCCGCCAGCCACCTGCACGACGATGTCCTTGCCGTTGTACACGCGGTGGTTGACCACCGACTCGATCGTCTTGGCCGGTTGGAAGGCGGCCGGCTGATACGCGCCGCCGGCGGTGAACACGCCCATGTCCCAACCGATGCGGTCCGGAACGCGGTTGTCCCAAAGCAGGGCGGCGACAAGAGACACGTCGAAGATGTTCTGCAGATCCGCAAAGACCGGATCGTCACCTGCGAGCTCGGAATAGTGATCGGTAAAGGCCTCGGCAAACATGGTATTGGCTGCTTCGGACTTGCCGGTGTGGACTCGCTGTCCCTTGGCCGAGATCTTCTCGTTCTCGGACTGGCACAACACGGCCGACCCTTCGATGTGGAAGACGTTCCGATCGGGGCTGTGCGTGACGGCGTCGTATTTCATCGAGAGCCACCACCGCAGAGCGTCCATATTCGTCGCCTTCACGGCTCCCACCTTGGGCAGAATGTCGAAGTAGCTGGGGATGCCGTGCCCGGCGTGGAGCTTGCCGATGCCGATCAACTTCAGGCGGTA
>DASPSM010000698.1:0-3492 GCA_035623955.1 Planctomycetaceae bacterium | reverse complement strand
GCTTGTGAATCTCGTCATGAGCGAAGCCGTGAACATGCGCTCGAGCGACATTCACATCGAGCCGTTCGAGGATCGTGTTCGCATCCGTTATCGGATTGACGGCGAACTGATCGAACGCGACAGCCCACCGCGGCGGCTTTTGGGCGCCATCGTCTCGCGTATCAAGATCATGGCTCGGATGGACATCGCCGAGAAGCGGCGGCCCCAGGATGGCCGGATCAAGGCCCGCATCTCCGGTCGTGAGTTCGACATGCGGGTCAGCATCTTGCCGACGCACCATGGCCAGGCGATCGTCCTGCGAATTCTTGACAGAGAGAACATCCGTATCGGTATCCGGAACCTGGGGTTCAGCGAGGAGAAATACCGCACCTTCCAGAACATCATCCGCCGCCCGAACGGCATCTTTCTGGTCACCGGTCCGACGGGAAGCGGGAAGACTACAACTTTGTACAGCGCGCTCGGTGAGCTGAACCGACCTGATCGGAAGATCATCACGGCCGAGGATCCCGTCGAGTACTACTTGCCGGGCGTCAACCAAGTCGAGGTTCGGTCATCGATTGGCCTGACGTTTGACAAGATCATCCGCGCGATGCTCCGCCAAGCGCCCAATGTTATTCTGGTTGGCGAGATCCGGGACGCCGAGACGGCTGACATGGCGATTCAGGCCTCATTAACTGGACACTTGGTTTTTAGTACGCTTCACACGAACGATGCGCCCAGTTCTATTACACGGTTGATCGACATGGGGGTGCAGCCATTCCTTGTGGCATCCAGCGTCATGGCCGTCATGGCACAACGACTAGTCCGCGTAGTTTGCCCAAAATGCAAGGAGCCGTACCGGCCCGACCAATCGGAGCTGGACCATTTTGAGGTGACCCCCGATCAAGCGGCCAGCGCCACGTTCGTGCGCGGAAAGGGCTGTAATCACTGCCAGCACACCGGTTTCCGCGGGAGGATCGCCGTTTTCGAGCTGATGACCATGAATCCGACGCTGCGCGAAATGACATTTCGGAGTGAGCCAACTCAGAATATTCGTCGGCAGGCCCGCTTGTTTGGAATGAAAACATTGGTTGAAGATGCTAAAGACAAAGCTTTGCAAGGGGTTACATCTCTCACCGAGGTTTATGGCTTAGAGAAATTCAGCGAAGCCTAACCCCCTGGGGATGGCGCCCGTCGAAGGGTGCCGATTTAGAGTTTCTACCTAGAAGGTGCCTGTCCGGAAGTAGCGTTTCGCGAAGCGTCAGCCAATAATGGCCGGCGTTGCGAACAGCGAGAACTGAATGCCCACAATCCAAATCGACAAGCTGCTGGAGACGGTAGTCAAGGAGGGAGCCAGCGATTTGCACATCACGACGGGGCAGCCCCCCTGCGTGCGCAAGCATGGCCGCCTGGTTCGTCTCGAGACGAAGACCCTCGGCCCCGAGGACACGACTGCTCTGATGAAGAGCATCACCCCGGAACGCAACCAGCAGGAACTACAAGAGGTTGGGGGGACCGACTTCGGATTTGCCTACGGTGAGAAGGCTCGTTTTCGCGTGGCGGTTTTCAAACAGCGCGGCCATATCGCGATGGTCCTGCGGCAGATCCCACGCGAGTTTCTGACGTTCGAGCAGTTGGGTCTGCCGATGGCGGTCAAGGATGTGATCACGCGACCGCGCGGTCTTTTTCTCGTGACGGGCCCCACCGGTAGCGGGAAGACGACCAGCCTCGCCAGCATGATCAATTGGATGAACAACAACTACGACCACCACATCATCACGATCGAAGATCCGATCGAGTATTACCACCAGCACAAAAAGTCCATGATCAACCAGCGCGAAGTCGGCGTCGACGTGCCGAGCTTCCCCGAGGCGCTGCGCCGCTCGCTGCGGATGGATCCCGACGTCGTCCTCGTCGGGGAAATGCGCGATCTGGACACAATTTCGGCCGCGATTACCGCTGCCGAAACCGGACACATAGTATTCGGCACGCTGCACACGACGGGTGCCCAGGGCACGGTCGACCGGATCATCGACGTTTTTCCGACGGAGCAACAGGAACAGATCCGGACGCAGCTCTCGACGTCGATCATCGGCGTCTTGAGCCAGGCGCTCCTGCCCCGAAAGCCGAAAGGGCTCGTGGCGGCTTTTGAGATGCTGGTGGTGACGCCGGCCATCTCCAACCTGATTCGGGAGAACAAAACCTACCGCATCAACTCGTCGATCCAGACGGGGCGGAAATACGGAATGCAGCTTCTCGACGACGCGTTGTTCAACCTCTGGAAGAACGGCCTCGTGGAGGAGGCCGACATCGTGATGAAGGCGAACCATCCGGGCGAGCTGAAGGCGAAGCTGGAGCGCGCCAAGCGCGGTCTGTTTGACGAAGAGCCAGAAGAAGACGAAGAGGTCGAAGAAGACGAAGAATAAACGGCCCAGATCCTTTCCCGCAGATTCGTTGCGGTGATCCGACGCCGGGTGCGAGACGTATGGCACAAAGACGCCTGGGACAAATCCTGGTCGACCTCGGCTACCTCACCGAGGACCAGCTTTGGGATGTCCTGGAAGAGCAGAAACAAAGTCCCGGTGAAATCATCGGGCAGGTGGCGATCCGCATGGGGCTCGTCACCGAAGCGCAGGTGACCGAAGCCCTGGCTGAGCAGTGGGGCATGCCGGTCGTCAGCCTCGCGGAAACGAATATCCCGCCCAACGTGCTGGAGATCGTGCCGCAGACGATGGCTGATATCTACAAGATCATGCCCGTCTCGCTCAAGAATAACGTGCTCACCGTGGCGATGGCCGATCCCCAGAACGTCGCGGCGCTCGACGATCTGCGCAACTTTTTGGGTTACGACGTGCGGGGCGCGGTCTCGAATCTCGCCGACGTGGAGCAGGCGATCTCGCGTCATTACGCCGACAAGCAAGACAGCATCGAAGACGTCATCGACCAGCTCAAGGAAGCCGGCCTCGACAAGGGGGGCGAGGAAGAGGCTACGTTTGACCTGGCCTCCGACGAGGAAATCGCGTCCGCGGCGCCCGTCCGCAAGCTGCTCAACATGGTGTTGCTCCTGGCGATCAAGGATCAAGCCAGCGACGTCCACTTCGAGCCGTTCGAGGACGAGTTCAAAATTCGCGTCCGTGCCGACGGTGTGCTTTACGAGATGGTCCCGCCGCCGCGGCACCTGGCCAATGCGATCACCACGCGCATCAAGGTGATGGCCGAGCTCGACATTGCCGAGCGCCGGCTCCCCCAGGACGGCCGGATCGAACTGAATGTCGGCGGCAACCCCGTCGACCTGCGCGTGAGCGTGCTCCCCACCATGTTCGGCGAATCGGTGGTCATGCGAGTGCTCGACCGAACGGTGGTGCAGCTCGACCTGCAGAAGATCGGAATGGATGCCACGATTCTCAGGCGGTTCCGCCAGATCATCCGCAACCCCAACGGTATCGTGCTGGTCACCGGTCCGACCGGAAGCGGCAAGACCACTACGCTGTATTCTGCGCTCAACGAGCTCAA
>DASPSM010000692.1:0-13367 GCA_035623955.1 Planctomycetaceae bacterium | reverse complement strand
TAGAACAGCGACGCAGGGCAACAGACGTCTCATCGGTGGCTCCAAGGAACAGGCCCGCGTCGGCGACATCCCAGCCCGCCGCGGCCGTTCGTGGTAGTTTTTTGAATGCTTCCGGGCAAAAGATCAGTGTATCGCAAGCGGCGGCCGTGTGTAGCGTGTGGCCGCCGCAAGCGGCGGCCCTGTGTAGCATGCGGGGGCCCCGCTTCGCGGAGAGGCGTGCTATGACCGCCGAGCGCGCCTGACCGACCCTTACAATGTCGAGGCCTGCCGCCGTCGGCGAATGGCCGCGAGCAGGCCGAAGGCTCCGGCCGAGGCGGCGAGGCCTGCCAGCGCGGTTTTGCCGAGACTGGAAGAGGTTGGCGGCGGATCGACCAGGTTCGTCGCCTGCATCAGCCAGCCGTTGTTCATGAACAGGGCGTCGATCGCGGCTGCTGGGATTGCGTTGTCGGAGGCGTCGTCCACCGGGCTGCCGCCGCCGAACGAGGTGGCCGGTTCGGCAATCTCGTCGCTGTCGGCGGTTACGACTGGCGCCGCCGTCGCGTGTTCTGCGAAGACGGTGACGGGCGAGAATTTGGACCAGCCGTCGGCGATGCTCGGGAGGGCCGCGGACAGTTCCGCTCGTTGTGAGAGCCCGCCGGCTGCAACCGAGGACGCGCTGACGATCGTCGAGTTCGTCGCGGCGATCGTTGGAAGATTGTCGGTGTCGGGCAGACCCGTGATGGTCGAAGTGACGCTTGTCGGCATCTCAAAACGATCGGCGGCGAGCGGGACGGTCGCGCTCGACACGGCGATCGCCCCGACCTGGTATCCGCCGTTGCCGAGAACTGGCGTGACGTTGGGCTGAGCCAGCACGTCGGCGGCCAGCACGCCACGGCTCTCTTCGGCTTTTGTCGGAAGTGTGGGATTAGTCGGGGCCGTGGGGCGGCCGGGATCGCTGGGACCGGTCGGAGCTGTCGGCCCGCCGGAGGTCGGAGGATTCGAATGCGTGGTGCTCGTGCTGGAGGTGGTGGTCGTGGCGGTCGTTGCCGTGACAGCCGCCGGCGAGGTTGCGGTGTTCTGGCCGCTGAGGGCCTCGATAATCGAATTGGCGACGGGCGAACCGCGTCCGGTCACCAGGTTATATCCACTCATCGCGTCAGAGCCGTTGGAGCCCGACGTAATGTTGTGGAAGTCGCTGGAGGGGAGGGTGTACAGGGTGGCTTGCGCGTTGGAGAGCGTCCCCTCGCCGGAGAGCGCCAGGCCCTGGTCGGCGATGGCGATCAACGCGGCCCATTGCGGCGCGCCAGCGCTCGTTCCGCCGACTTCAAACCAGCCATTTTCGCCGGCATAGGGGATCGAATCGTAGACGGCAAAGCCGCTGTAGGGATCGGCGTCGTACGCGACGTCGGGCGTGGTGCGGCTCCCTGTGCTCTGGACGGACGATTGATAGCTCGGCTCCGATTCAAAAAGACTGACACCGCCGCCGCTGCCGCTCCACGCACTCTCGCCCACGTAGGCTCCGCTGCCGCTGGTCGTGAGCGACGTGCCCCCGACGGCGAGGACGTTGGGTGAAACCGAAGGCCAGGTCGTTCCCGCACCGGCGTCGCCCGCGGAGGCGACGAACGTGATGCCGATATGCCCGGACGGCGTCGTGAACAGGCTGTCGAACTGTGTTTCGGCGGCGAACTCGCTCGTGCCCCAGCTCATCGAGACGACGGACACGCTCGGCAGATTGCGGGCAAAATTGACGGCCGACAGCAAACTGCCCAGCGAGCTGTTGTTCGCCTCGATGAGATCGATGTTGGCGCCGGGAGCCATCGCGTGGGCCCACTCGACGTCGAGCGCTGTTTCCAGCGCCCAGCCCGAATCGACCGTCGCGCCTTGCTCGACATATTGAGTCAGACTCGGCGGCGCGGCCAGGCCGAACTGCGCGTCGAACTTTTGCAGATCGCTGGCGATGGTCGGGTCGTAATAGGCGTCGACGATGGCGATTGTCTGCCCGGCCCCGTTGCCTGCAATAGCCCCGTTATCAAAGTTGACCTGGTTGAATCCGTAAGCCTGAGCGATCTGCGCCGGCGAATGCCCCATCGGAGCGACATTCGTTGCCAGGGCGTTGGCCTGCCCCGATGAGGAGCCGGCTGGGCCCGAGGCGGCGCTCAAAAGCGGAATCGCGATGGTGCTTAACGCGGGGGATGCGGAGAGGAGTTGCAGATCTTCGAGCATCTCCACCGCGACAAGTGCCGATGCCCTGACGCGTTGCGCCGTGCGACGCGGCCGCGCTTTTTGCGGGAACCGGATTAACACTGCAGCCTCCGTAATGGTCCGGGGCAACCGAGCACGGCTACCCGAGCATGGCGCCCGACCATCTCCTACGGAAAGGCCCCGAGACCTCATCGCGGGAACGTTTCGATTATGCACTTTCGGCTAACAATTCGCCACTGATCCCGCTAGGTAAGCGATTCTGTCTCAGCGGACAGGGTGACGCAGAATCTGAATAAGCCTTTCAGTCCGCTGGATGACCCCGCCGATTTTCTTGGGGGAGGCGTTTTCTTCTTGATTGCCGCCGATGTAGTCCCGAGTTGCCTTGTCCATCTCTGTTGGTTTCGTGAGCTTGTCCCTTTCAGAACCTTTCCGACCGCTGGTGTCCGCTGCTTTATTGGCCGCCTCGGTTCTTTCGCGGCCCATGGCTTTTAGGAATTCGACGGCGGTCTCTAGTTCCTTGCACATCTTTTCCTGGCGTTCGATCAGTCGCGGGACCTTTCGATCGCACAGCAGCCGCACATGCAGGGCATGGGCGCAGGAGGCGTAAGCATCGACGATCGTTGCCAACCGATAGGTGTCCAGCCGAATGATCCGCAATGACTGGTGCAGCGCGTCGTCGGCAACCGTGTCGGTGTGTTCGGGCGCAGCCGACAGCCCAAGAAACGGCACCGGGGCGCCTTCATCCAAGATCGACGCCCAGACCGACAGGGCGATCGCCTCCAGGCGCCGTTGAAAGTACCACGTCGTCCAGCCGACATTGCGGCGGCGGTTGGCCAGCAAGCTTTCGGCTCGATCCAAAAACCGAGTGGCGTCGCGGACCACCGCCTTCACTTTCTGAAACGGGTCGGCGGTCGTTTGAGTCGATTCCGGACCGCGCAAAAATAGAGCTTCGCGCAGTGCTACGTCGCATACTGTGCGCAACGCCTGTTCGTCTCGCGTCCGTCTGCAGACATCGGTCAACAATACGCCGAACTTTTTCGGAGTGCCGACCACCTCACAGCGAAAGGCGTCGTTCAGACGCACCTCGCCGCGATAGAGCTCGATGAGCGCCCGATCCGTGCCGTGGCGACCTGCATCAACCGAAGCCAGGCAAGCCTCGGCGTCAGTCAGAATCATCATTGCGTCGTTCGGGCGACCGGCGAGCATTGCAGCGCTAATGCTCGCATGCAGCAGGAGCCGACTCTTGCACCACATCGCCAATGCCATATGCGGCGCCGCTGCCGTGTGGTCCTTGGATACGACGATGTCGACCAGCTCCAGGGCTTTTTCCGAGACTTGCTGCAGTTGTTTCGCGGTGCCGTGATCCTGTTTTGGGATCCAGCGGTTGTCGCGGCGTCGTTCAACCATCTTCCGTTGAATTTCGCAGTCGATGAACTGCTCGGTCGTGCGCAGCACCTCCAGGCAAACTTCGATCGAGTCGGTATAGTGACAACCCAACATCTCATGCCTTTGACTGTGGTAGTTGTCGATGAAGTTCACCAGGGTCTGCCGGCACCAGCTCATATCGGGTTTCTTGCCGGGGCGTCGTCGCCAGGAGCGCGACAGGCTTCGCTTCAGATCGGCGCGCGCGATTCTGTTGCGGTGGACGGTCGAAGCCAGGGCGTAGGCGCATGCCGATTGCGCACTGTCGTACGCGCGGAGCGCGATCCCCAGCATCCCTGACCATCTCCAGTAGCGAAGCCATTCCGCGCACGGGCCATTGGGCTGCGAATTGCCTCTCGACGCTGGGAGCAAGCCTCTTCCCAGATCCTCGACGGGCGTTCCCCATTCCTCTATCGACGTCAACTTGGACGACAGCGAAGAATTGTCCTTCAAAATCGAACGGAGCTCTCGATGCCGGATGTAGGCTTTCGCGGTTTCGCCGACCTCGCGGGCCACGGCCCGCATGATCTCCGTCGAGACCACGCGGAGTTTCCTCAAAGACTCCTTGACGCGAGCCGCGTCAGCGCCGGTGAGGCCACGGGCAATGAGCGCGTCGTAAATTGCGATCACATATTCTTGCCGTATTCCATCCAGTCGGCGACAGCTTCCACGAGAGTAGCCGCGCGTTTGAATCATGAACTCGTAGGAACGCAACAGTGCGGCTGCCCAGTCGATGTATGCGGCGACCTTTGCGGCCGACGTTCGCGTGTCGCGCAGCAGCATCTCCGCGGCCTTGCAGCTGTGATAGACCGCTTCAAACACTGCTCCGGGAGTATCCGTCGCGAGCAAAAGTCGCCAGTACCAAAGCGCGAGCTTCCAATGGATTTCGGGAATCTCCAACTCGACGTTCCAATTGCGGAGCGCGTTCAGGTCCGGGCAGTCGCGCAGCCAGGGGTTACTCTCGCAGAACGCCCGGATCGCATTCCTTGACTGGAATATTCTCCTCAATTCCGAGCGCGACACGGCGCGCAGCCAAATGAAGCCACCGTGTTTGCGTCGAACCAGGCAACACTTTTCCAGCTCCGTGACCCAGCCGAGCATCTCGTCGTCTTTCTCCTGCTCTACGTGTTCTTTCTCCTGGTCTACGGGGATCTCCTGGACGTCGCCTTTATCTTGCGCGAATGCCGGGCCCCAAATCGATGAGAGGAAGCGCGTGCGCTGCATGAGCAGGAGGGCCAGCAAAAACCGCGCTCGGCGCTTGATCTCGGTCTTTTCGCGATGATGCATAATTTTGTATTCGTCAGGCTTCGGCTCCTCTAATTCTCCCAACAGCCAGGCAAAGCTCCTGACCACAATCTTACTGTCGTCGTACGGGACACAGCTTTTTGACAGCGTATCAACCCTGTCGATCAGGCCGTCCCGCCAAATGATTGTGTTGACAACCGATCCGGCCTCTTTGCTATTGGAGGGTGAAACGTCGCCCTGCACATTGCGTTGTTCGGTGGGCCGCGCCTGCGACCCAACAGACGCGCCTGGACCCTTGCTTTCAGGTGACTTCGGCAGACGCTCGATTCCGGTCGATAGGGCGCTCGGCGTAACGTCGCTGCGCGTCAGCAGCACGATCGAAATGTTCGGCCCTTTATGACCTGCTTCGCAGAGCGCCGAAAGCAGACGGACAAACGGAACGGCATAGCCCGATTCGTCATCCCTGTCGCCGGTCGGCTCTGGCACATCCAGCCAGCCGTTGGGTCCCGGTGGATTTCGGCCGGGCGAAGACATTAAGTCGCTTTTTGCAGAGGCAGCGTCTGGCTGGCTGGGGGACGCCTGCATCTCCTTGGCTTCGTTGTTCGAGCCCGGCCTTTCTCTGGCGTTAAAGAAGAAAATCCAATCCCGGGTCGTAGTCTGCACCAATCGTCGAATTTCATCCGCTCGAGATCGTTCATCGGGCGGTACAAAGACGGGCATCCAAGTTTCGCAGCCCAGGCGATAGTAAGTTGCATCCAACAGCTGCTCGAACAGGTCATCGGTGCTGCTGATGTCGTTCATCTCCAGCCACACACAGCTGTGTTCCTCTTGCAGCTCCTCGAACAGCGCCGAACCAACCGAGGTCACTCCGTGATAGTTTGGGTCGCACGTCAGGACCAGCAGGCGGTGGCGTCTTGCCTCGTCGTCCCGCGCAAAACTCGGGTCGTTGAATTGCTTGATTCTGGCGAGGACTTGCTTGAGCGCCCGTTGGGCCTCGGCCCCCGCCTCGGTCGTTTGGCCCGACGAGCTGGGCTCGTCATGAGTAAAGATAGGCGCAATTGCCAGCCGGGACGCTGAAGGAAAGATGACGCCCGTCAATGGAATACTGCGTCGGACCGTTTGGTAGAGCTGTAAAAAGAGTAAGCCAAGATGGGTGTGCCGGAGGATCCGCGAACGAGCGGGGCTCCACCCGGCACCTCGGCCAGAGGCAGGGTCGGCGTTTCTCCGCGCCGACAACCGGCTCACCCGCATCGCCACATCTTCTGTGAACGATTGGACGCGCTCGACGTCCCGGGTGCTATGGCAGAGCCAAAAGACTGAAAACGGGTTGTCGAGATGCGTCCAGGCATGTTCGATAAATGTCCGCGTGCGGCGTTCGTTCGCTGAGAACCCCATCACCAGCAGGTGATTTGAGTGAGCGAGCGGAAGTGTCTGATCGGGATGCATTCTTTTATCGAGCAGTTCGCGGTGGCCCGAAGCCGACACGAGATACTCCAGAAAATGGAAGCGGTCCAACTCCGGAGGCGCCGCGTCAAGAGTGTAGTCGGCCCGCATGGAATGCCGATCACCGTGCAACTTGACCAGAGATCTCTGGGAGGTGAGTGCCGCATAGGGAGGCAAGTCGCTGCCCAGATGCAAGCCAAAAGCGGTGAGCGGGTTGCGGGCCGCTTCAAACGCTTGTTCAAGCAGATCGTCGAAATTGGTAGTCAGCAGGATGTCAAGACGCAGCAACCCACCCAAAGTCGCCAACATTCGATGGCCTAGCGTCGGGATCTTGCCCTTCATGATTTCCCGCAAGCCGGCGTCGATGACCTCTTGGCGCGGGGCATCGAGAACGAAATAGTCCCGCTGCTGGCGGCCTGTGCCCCGTCGTTCTTGTGTGACACGCGAAAGGAACAAAAGCGCCGTTCGCCATTCTGCAAAGGCACCATGTGCTTCTTGAAAGACCCGCAAGTCGGGATCCCAGGGGTCTTTTTGACGGCGGGAATCGATCGCGACGTCTAGCTCATTGGTCCAATATTTCGCGGATTTATCGTGCGCCGCCGAAAATGGAGGCCACTGATCAGTGCGCGGGTTCCAGGGAGGCATCTTCGGGTCGAGTAGTCCCAAGGCACGCGCAATACACGTCTGGAGGTAGGTTTCTATCTCCCAGATCAGCGGGATACCAGAAGGAGCCGATAGGCCAGCGCCGATGAACGGAATGAATCCAAAGCCCTGAACGACTTCCTTTTTGATGTCGGAGATGAAAGCTCGAGCGGCGGCGTCCGCGATGTTTTCCGGGCGGCCGTTGTAGAGATGCCACCAAGGAGATTCGTCACTATCAGGCATGCCATCTCTCCATGTGCGACGGTGGACCCGCGATACCTTCAGCGTCGGACGGATAGCAAACTAGTGCGTTCGGAATCCTTCAAGTGTATCGCAGCTCCGATCCGACGATATGACGAAAAACGAACCCCGGGCGATTTATCGCGTAGCGCGGCAATTGGCAAGCGGGGAGCCATAGCCAGGTGGGACGCGTGGCGGGTTCGTTTTCCTCGGATACAATCACGAATGTGCGCCGTCGGATGACTTGCTCTCCGCGCTCATGAAGACGATCGTCGCTTCAGGTGCCGACACATCAAGTACCTAGGTTTGGCCTTCATGTCCCAGTCAGCGCTGCCGCTCGAATTCCGCACGCTCCACCAGAGCCGGCTGGTCACGGTGCGCGATTACATCTGCCGCGCCTGTCGCCACGGGCCGTCGGCCGAGGAATCCTCCGACGGCGACCAGATCGTGCTGATGCGTTCGGGCGCCTTCTGCAAACACTTCGGCCGCAAAGGCGTGACCGCCGACGTCAATCAGGCGGTGTTCTTTTCCAAAGGCTCGACTTACCGCGTCAGTCATCCGGGAGATTGCGGCGATCGCGGCACCGTTCTGGAGCCCGCGCCGTCGGTGCTGGCCGACATCGTGCGAGAAATCGACCCGACGTTCGAGGAGCATCCGGAACGACCGTTTCCGTCCGTGACGGGGCCTTGCGCCAAGGCGGTCTTCTTGAAGCACCGCGAACTCGTGCAGCGGCTGGAGCCCGCGCAGGGCCAGCCGCGCGAGCCGCTGTGGGCCGACGAAACGGCGCTCGAGCTGGTCGCCGAAGTTCTTGAAGCCGCCTACGCGCGACGCGGCTTGCCGCGCGAGGTCCGCCGCACCGCCACCGAGGCCGAGCATGCCGAGCTTGCCGAGAAAGTGAAGAGCCTGCTAGCGCGGCGCCTGGGCGAGCGAGTGACGCTCGATGAGATCGGGCAGGCGGTCCACAGCTCTCCCTTTCATGTCGCGCGCGTCTTTCGGAGGCAAACGGGCCTGCCGGTCCATCGCTACCTGACCCGGCTCCGTCTGCGGACCGCGCTGGAGCGACTGGAGGCGGGCGCCAGCGATCTGACGGCTCTGGCGCTGGGGCTCAGTTTTTCCAGCCACAGCCATTTCACCGACGCCTTCCGCCGCGAGTTCGGCAGAACGCCGTCCGAGTTGCGCAATCGCAGCGGTCCCCGCGTGATTCGCCAAATGAGCAAGAATCTGAAAGTCGCGCCGCGTCGGGCGCACTAGCATCACTTCATGAGTCGGCCGCGATCGTCGCGGCGAGACGATCTTCCACTCGGCGCTCGAGGAGAGGCTCATGAAGACGAAAAAATGCCCCGTTTGCGACTGGGACATCAAAGATGCCGGCATCAAAGTCAAAGCGGGGGGCAAAGAGATCGTCGTCTGCTGCGACGACTGCGCCAAAAAGGCGAAAGCCGAGCCGGCAAAGTACACGGGCTCACCGAAATAGATGGCCGACTGACGCTGGCCGCGCCCTTGTTTTCTGCCCCTATCCAACAGGGGCGCGGCCGGGCGTCGGCTCATTCCTGAATCAGCCGGCCGATTTCGTGGAGGCGCCTTCGTTGAACCAGCGGATCACTCGCGGGATTGCGCGTAATGCCGATTCCAAGTGGTTACACGGGCCCACCGAGATGGCCCTCACGTCGGCATGGCGGCGCTTCATCTCCGTTTCCGCCTGACGGGCTTCTTCTGCCGGAACGTCAAGGTCGTCGTCGCCGTAGTAAATGCGAACCGGCGCGGCCGGCGTCCAGTCCATGACGTCATTTTCGGCCAGAGCGTCCAAGAACCAGTGTGGTTTGTGCTTGTCGAACGCTTCCAGGAACTCAGCGGTGAACAACTTGCGCGGCTCCGTCGGGAGCGCCGTCTCGATCGCCTCAATCGAATGCTCGCCATCGAACAGGCTCGGCACGACGTCGACGTACTCGGCAGCCACGATTGTCCGCAAGGGTTGGTGATAGATCTGGCTATAGGCATTGGCGATATACGCGAGGTACAGCGGGTCGGATTTCGTCTTCCCCGCCATCGCGTTGGGAAAGCTGATCTCGCGCAAATGAAACGGGCCGGCGATCGGGGCGCAGGCCTTCACCTGAAATCGCGGATCGTGCAGTTTTTCTAGATCCCGCTCGACGGCGAAGGTCGCGTGCCCTCCTTGAGAGAATCCCGTCAGGTACAGCGAGTCGGGCCACGCTCCCTGCAAATGCTCGACGAGCCTCCGCGCCGCGCGCAGAAAATCGATCGAGGCCGACGACGTCGTCCTGGCATACATGTAGGGATGCAGAGCCTGACTTTCACCGAGGCCGATGTAATCCGGCGCCACGAGAATGCTGCCGTTGCCCGAGACGGCCGCGGCCACCAGCGTTCCCTCTCCGAATCTCGATTCGGACGGAGCCGTCCGGCGTTGAACCGTTGTGCCGTGGTGGTAAACGACGACACGATCGGCGCGGGCGTCGTTCGGCAGCGCGACGAGCCCCGATGCGACGACGTCCGAGCCGTCGTAATTCGTGGTTCGATAGGTGACGCGGTAGAGCGTGATGCCATGACTGACGCTGATCGGCTCCGGCAACCCCACCGAACCCAGCAGCAGCTGCGCGACAAAGGCCGGAAACCTGGCGATCCGATGCGCGGAAACGAGCGCGCCGGCGCCAGTCCCCTTTTCCGACTCGGGAATCGAGACCGTGAGCGTGCGCAGTGCACTGTAGGCGATGATCCCCAGTAGGCCGCCCAGCGCGAACAGAAAGACAACAACGCTGAGAAAAATGCGGCGTCGGAGACTCATCAATCCGCCGGATAAGTTTGTGAACGAAATCTTTAGACCGCTAGAATCTAATCTCCGATCCGAGATCCCGCCACAGGCTCCGCTTCCGGCCGGATGCTGAAAAAATACTCAGGCGTGCCAGCGGCGCCCGAGCCAAAGGAAAGCCCCTCATGCAGCAGCCCACCAGGACGCCCACGATGTTGGAGGGGAGTACGCCGATCCTCCGAGTCAGCGACATGACAAAGAGCCTGCAGTACTACGTCGACGTGCTCGGATTTACGAACGCCGCTTGGGGCACCGAATACTTCACCTGCGTGACTCGCGAGCGCGGCGCGGGCATCTACCTGTGCTGTGGGGGTCAAGGACAGCCGGGAACGTGGGTCTGGATCGGCGCAGGGAACGTCGAGGCGCTCTACAAGGAATATGTGGCCAGCGGAGCGAAAATTCGGCACCCGCCGCGGAACTATCCGTGGGCCTATGAAATGCAGATCGAAGACCCGGATGGCCACGTGCTGCGCTTCGGCTCGGAGCCGCGCTCCGACAGGCCGTTCGAGGAGTGGGTGGGCTGATCTCAGGCCGTTTCCACGTGGCCCTGACCGACGGCTAAGCACGTCCGCGGACAGACAGTGAGCGGATCGCCCGGCTGGTGTCGAGCCGGGCCACTAGTCGAGTCTGAGCCTGGCCGCCCGCGGTAAGCGCCCGTGGCGACCCTGGCTTTCCCCGGTGGCCACGAGAATCCGAATTGCAGAGCAAGAATCCGATAGTCCGTTGGAGCCAGGTCCCCCTAAGATGAAGCCCAAGTCAGGGCAAGTGGCGGGCTCGGACGCACAGGCCTGGGAAGCCGATCCGGGGATGCGACGGCGCCATATAAGGGGAGACGACGATGGCCGCGGCAGTCAATCAGCAAGAACCGCAAAATCCGGTCAGGGATCAGGCCCTCAAGAACCAATTGCTGGCTCGGCGAAATCGGCTCGAGGCCCTGGTGCCCCAGGCGCCGCCCGCGAAGTTCCAGGAACTCTTGGGCGAGATCGATGCCGCTCTGGATCGGATGGAAGCCGGCACTTTCGGCATCTGTGAAACGTGCCACGACTCGATCGAGAACGATCGGCTGCTACTCGATCCGCTGACCAGGAATTGCCTCGATCACTTATCGGCGTCCGAGCGGCGCGCCCTGGAGCGCGATCTGGATTTGGCGATTGAGGTGCAGCAGGGGCTGTTACCCCCCGCTGAGCTCGCAATCGAAGGCTGGAACCTGGCGTATTGCTATCGGCCAGTCGGACCGGTCAGTGGCGATTACTGCGACGTCCTCTCTCTGGGCGGCGGAGCCGGGTTGTTCATGTTGGGCGATGTTGCCGGCAAGGGTGTCGCCGCTTCGATGGTCATGGCGCAGCTGCATGCGATCTTTCGCAGCCTGTTGCTGGCGACGGCATCGGTCACGGAGCTCGTCGGCAAAGCGAATCGCGTCTTTTGCCAGGGCAACCCGACCTGCCATTTCGCCACTTTGGTCTGCGGCCACTTGGACCGGGAGGGGAACGTCGAGCTCTGCAATGCCGGCCACTGTCCGCCACTGTGGGTCTCGGGGGGCGAAGTCAAACTCATCGAATCGATGGGTTTGCCGGTCGGCGTCCTCTGCGACGGCCAATATCCTTCGCAAAGCCGACGGCTCGCGCCGGGAGACAGCTTGGTCTTATACACCGACGGCCTGTCAGAGGCTTTTAATCCCGCGCGGGAGCTTTACGGTTCCAGGCGAGTCGCCCAACTGGTGGCACGTCACGCGGCACTTTCGGCCAAAGAGCTCCTGGCAGCGATGCTGCAGGACCTCGTGGAGTTTCAAGCGGGCCGAGCGCAGTCCGATGACCTGACGATCATGATCCTCCAGCGAACGAATTGACGCTCACGGGCAACGTTCGCGCCAAATCACTTTGGCGAAGATCTGATTTTTCAGTGTGCTCCCTTTGCCGCGTACGAGTGCCCGCCCATCACGTGCGCCCGAATGATTTCGAGCTTGAACGAGCGAAGCATAGGGCCGGGGAGAATGGGGTCGGCATTGAGCAGCTTGCCGTCGGGGGCCACGAGCAAATAGCTCGGATAGCCCTCGACGCCGCATTGGCGATAGTAGGCGGCCAGCGTGCGGCCGTCTGCGCGGTCGGCGGCCACCGGAATGGGCATCTTTTGGCTTTCGACGTACTTCTGGATCAAGGGGACTTCGACCGAGTTGTCGTGGACGCCGATCACGACCAGACCGTGCTCTTTATAGAGTTCGTAAGCGAGCCGCACGGAGGGAAAGTCGGTGCGGCACGGCCCGCACCAGGTCGTAAAGAAGTCGAGCAGCACGTAACGGCCGCGAAAATCGGCGAGCTTGCTTGTCCCTTTCGGGACGTTGAGCCACATCTGGCAATCGAGCTCGGGGGCCGGCTGACCGCGCATCGACTCGCGGGCCTGGCCCCGAACGCGCGCGCTGGTCGGGTCGTTCTTCTCCCATGCCGTCCATTCGTCGCCGCATTCGGCCAATTGATGCTCGTACGGCTCAGGTTGCAATTTGAGAGTGATGTTCGCCAGCGATTCCGGACGGTCTAGGTGCACGTCAACGCGCGTGCCCAGCGGGTTGTAGGCATGGAACGCCACCAGCGGATGGACGTAGACGCGCACATCGTTGTCGTCTCTCGGAATGTACGGGACCTTCAGCTCGAAGCGGCCGTTTGAATCAGTTACTGTCGGGCTGACCCAACGCAAGTGCTTTCCGCGGAAGCGAACGATCGTATTGGGCGCAGGATGGCCGTCGGGCCCCAGGACGATGCCACGGACTTTCGGGATCGGATGAATGAGGAGATCGGGGATTCTGCCGGAACTCTCTTTGTCGACGACGAAGGGCAGGGGATCGACGTCCGCGGCGAAATTGTCCTGGTAGCATGAAATGCGCGCGGGCCCGGCGGCGAGGCGCATGCTATATTCCCCCTTCTCATCGGTGTGTCCCCAGTCGGCGTGCATCCACTCGGTCGAGGTCTTGCCCCCCTCGCGGTGGACGTGTGTTTGGACCTCGCCGGAGATATAGGCGTGGGGCACAGGCTTCCCGGTCGATGCGTCGATCAGGCGCCCGCGCACAGTCACCTTCCGAGCGACCTCGAAGGTCAATTGATCGTTCTTGCCGCGGGCCAACACGATATCCGTGCCGAATATCCCGACCGAAAGTCGCGGGCCAATCAAGTAGTCAGGGTCTGACAGTGACACAAATCGATACTTGCCCGGCTCGACGGTGAACCGAGCGCACCCTCGGGAGTCGAAAGAGAGCGGCTCGTTACTAAAGGTCGAAGGACTATCGAACGGCTCGTGGAAGAGGCTGAGAGTCGGCTTTGTGACTTTCTTCGCAATCTCGGGAGGAGTCAGGCGAAGCGTCAGGGTGAGCCCCGCGTGCATG
>DASPSM010000682.1:0-6370 GCA_035623955.1 Planctomycetaceae bacterium | reverse complement strand
ACAAGGCCTCCCCAACCCTCTTGAAACGGGCGTGGCGACTCCTGTCGAAGCATGCCACAGACAAGTAACAGCACAGCGCACGCAGCCGCCATAGTGACGGTCAGCGGGACTGCTTGCCGAAACTCTTTCCAAAGGAGGCTGCTCGTGGCCCGCTTCCAAGCGACGCTCGAGCGCACGCTGAGGGTCGAATGGCCCGATTCCGTTCGCGTGCGGATCAAGCGAGTCATGCGCCGTATTGAGGGAATCGCCAGCGTGTCCCGAATCCAATGCCGCACCAGCAGCGCATCGGCAACCGCCACCGCGGCCAGAACTATGCCCGCCAGCACAAGCGGCGCTGGGTTCGCGGGCATCGTGTCTCCGCGCGCGAGCGCGCACAGAATCGCTGTTGTCACGCCCGTGACCGCGACCGTCGTCAGCACGTCGCGAAATGCGAGTGATACCAGGACTCCGACCAGCAGGAACGGAATCGGCAGCAGCACCGCGAGCCAAAGCTCCCACGTATCGGGATCGAGCCCGGGCCGGTTATTTGGAACCGCGACGGGCGCGGGGCCGCCCCAGGCCTTCGCGGTCATCGCCAGAATCAACGCCAGGGCGTAAGTTCCCAAAACGCACCAGACGAGCTTGCCCGTCAAAAGTTGGCCGCTCCGGACCGGCAGGCGCTGGAACAGCAATTTCGTTCGGTTCTCGGTTTCGCCGGCGAAAGCGATTGCCGTCGAGCCCACCGCGAAACAGCAGGCGACGACGATGTTCACCGAAGCAAACCAATGGACGTCCACGGCTCCGCGGTAATAATGCTGTCCCAAAATTGCCGGCAGGAGTTGAATGAACAGGCCGAGCCCCAGGACCCACACCCAAAACGGGCGCTGGACGCGGGCTTCTTTCCAAAGGATTCGGCTGACAATCGCCTGGCTCATACGCCCCTCGAACTTCCGCAGCTTCACAAGGTGGGCAACTCGTGCGGCGCCTCGGGCGCCGGCTCGCCTTTCATGTAGCCCACGAAGATCTCCTCGAGCGACGGGCGGCGCACCTCGACGCTGCGAATGTTTTCGGCGACGCGGAAGCCGTCGAACTGCGATTCGTCGATGTTCCGCACGAGCAGCCGCCACTGCCGCCCTTTTAGCTCGCGGTGCAGGACGGTTCCGGGAACGTTCGGCAGGTCGGGGACGCCGTTACGCAGCGTGACTGTCATCTCACAGACGTGATCCTTGAGCGCATCGAGCCTTTCGAGCAGCACGAGCTTGCCGTGCCGAAGGATGGCGACGATGTCCGCCACGCGCTCGACCTCGGCGATCTGGTGGCTGGCCAGAATCACGGTCCGACCCTGGGCCGCGATGTCGACCATGCTTTCGAGAAACTCGCGGCGGACCATCGGATCGAGGCCCGACGTCGGTTCGTCGAGAATCAACAGCTGCGGCCGGTGCGCCATCGCGACCGAGAGCGACACCTTGGCCCGCATGCCTCTGGAGAGTTCCTTGATGCGCCGCCCCGGTGGAAGCTCGAAGTGCTCGACCAGCTCGTTGTAGTGCCGCTGGTATCCGGGGGGATAAAACCCGCCGACGAACCAGCCGAGCTCATCCACGGTCATCCATTCGTAAAGAGCCGGCTGGTCGGGGACGTACCCGACGCGATGCCGGATCTCGAGGCTGTCGCGGCGACTGTCGAGGCCGAGAACCGACGATTCGCCCGCGGTTGGATCGACCAATCCCAACAGAATCTTGATCGCCGTCGTCTTGCCCGCGCCGTTCTCGCCCAACAGGGCGAAGACGACGCCCGGCTCACACGAGCAGGTGACGTCATCGAGCGCGAGCTGATCTCGGTAACGTTTGGTGACATTCTGGAGCGAAAAGGCCGCAGTCATGACGGGTCCCTCTGGGGTTCGATCCGCGCCAGTTCCTCTTCGGTGAGGTTGCGGATTTCGTCGGCCGCCAGGCCACTTTGTCGCGCCTCGGCGAGGACGCTGCGCAGGCGGCTGCGAATCAGCGCCGCGCGGTCGGCCAGGCACTTTTTGGGGGCGGACGCAGTGATTTCCAAACCGGTGCCCCGCAGCGGTTGCAGCACGTTGTCGGCTTGAAGTTCTCGATAAGCCCGCGCGACGGTGTTCGGATTGACCGTCAGGTCGCGGGCCAGCTCACGAACGGAGGGGACGAGATTCCCCGGCTTGAGCGCGTCGCTGGCGACGGCGAACTTCACCTGCCGGACGATCTGATCGTAAATCGCAATGCCGTTGGAGGGGTCGACATGCACAAACATGGTTTTTGCCTGTTGCGCTCGGGGTTCTCGCCGACCTCTTCGCGAGTGTCATCGTGGCCTGGAGCGTGTGTACTAGTCTAATAGTACAGTGACACAATGCGAGGCGGATGTCAAGCCCGTCCCTGGCGAAAATCTCAATCTGCCAACGCATCACGAATGAATTGCACCTGCTCGCTCACCCGCTGCGATTGCCGTATCATTCGCGCAGCCGCGCGAGCGGCGTCCGTTTGGACTCGATTGGCAATCCTGGCAAATGACAACGGAATTCTGTCAGCGGAGTGAAACAATGCTGCGCTTCGTGTTGGCTTTAATCGCGTTCGGCAGCCTGATGGGCTTGGGAGAAGCAGCCGTGCAGACGAAAAAGATCAGCTACAAAGTCGGCGACCAGACGTTCATCGGGCATCTGGCCTGGGATGACTCGATCTCGGGGAAACGCCCTGGCGTGCTCGTCGTTCACGAGTGGTGGGGGCTCAACGATTACGCCCGCGGTCGCGCCGATCAGCTTGCCAGGCTCGGCTACATCGCTTTTGCCTGCGACATGTATGGCGACGGAAAGTTCACCAGGCATCCCAACGAAGCGATGGAAATGGCTACGCACGTGCGGCAGAACATCGGCGAATGGCAGAAGCGGGCCAACGCGGCCCTCGACGTCCTCAAGCAACAGCCGGAGTGCGATGCCACGCACCTGGCGGCGATGGGCTATTGCTTCGGCGGCTCGACCGCGCTGGAGCTGGCTTATTCGGGGGCCGACCTCGATGCCGTGATCACCTTTCACGCGGCGCTCCCGGCTCCGACCCCGGAGCAGGCTCGCGCCATCAAGCCGACGATCGTGATCTGCCACGGCGCCCTCGATTCGTTCATTTCGGACGAGGCCATTCACAGTTTCCGAAAAGCGCTCGACGAGGCCGGCGTCGATTACGAGTTCGACATTTACGCCAAAACGCGCCACAGCTTCACCGTTCCCGATGCCGACACGCACGGCAATCCGGGCATGTCGTACAACAAGCTGGCCGATGAGCGATCCTGGAGCCGGATGCAACGACTGTTCGAGGAGAAGCTCGGCAAGCGCTGATCGAATACGGGTCGTTGGGCACGACGCGAACCGATCGTGGGCCGCGATGCCGGCGATGGCTCCGCCTCGTAAAATGGACGAGACGGAGCAGGAGCCCGACAAACGCTCAGGCGGCCCATCGGCGGTCTACGAGAACTGCCGGCCTCCCGACCTCAGAATTGAAGTCACATGCGCTCGCGACGCGGCGGTTTGCCGAGTGCCTTACTGATTGCAGCGATCGCGTGCAGTTCGGTGACGCGGCCGCGCATCGCGTGGGCTGACCGCGAGCTTTCCGCCGCCCGCGTCAAGGAGTCGATCCGCTCGGGCCAGCAGTTCTTGATCCGGGTGCAAAATCCGGAGGGTTCGTATGGCTTCGGCGGCGGTCCCGGTGGGCACACTTCGGGGGCGACCAGTCTGGCAATGCTGGCCCTTTTGACGTCGGGCATGCCGGCCGACGAGCCTGCCGTCGCGCGCGGCTTGAAATTCCTGCGCCGGATTCCCGATCCACAATCGTCCTATGCGACTTATCAAATCTCGCTGATGTTGATGACCTTCGCGGCCGCGAGGCAGTGGGACACCGATCGCATTCGCATGGCGAGTCTGGCCAGCCAACTGGAAGATTTCCAAGTCAAACAGGGCGCAAATGCCGGAATGTGGAATTACGGCAATGGCATCGCTTCGGAGGATAACAGCAACACGCAGTACGCGATTTTGGGACTTCGCGAGGCGGCGGTCTCGGGCATTAAGGTCGGTCGCAGAACATGGGAGCTGACTCTCGAGCATTTCCTCAGGACACAGAACGAGGACGGTGGCTGGGGCTACCAGAACAATCTCCACAGCACCGGAAGTATGACGTGTGCCGGCGTAGGCTCGCTCCTCATCTGCGAGCAGATGCTCGGCTCGATGGAAGACGACACGAACGCCGACGGCTCGCCCAAGTGCTGCAGTCACAACGAGCGCACGAGCGTCGCGCTGCGCCGCGCGCTGCAATGGCTTTCGCAGTACTTCGCGGTGGGCGTCAATCCGGGTGAGCCGGGAGGCCGGTGGGTGCTCTATTACCTGTATGGCGTAGAGCGCGCAGGCCGGCTTTCCGGCCAAAGGTTTTTCGGGAATCACGACTGGTACCGCGAAGGAGCGGCCTACCTCCTCGATCGGCAGATCCGCCGGGATGGAAGTTGGAGTGCGACGTCGGGGATCGAGGCCGATCCACTTATCGCGTCAAGCTTCGCGCTCTTGTTTCTTTCGAAGGGTCTGTCGCCGGTCTTGATCAACAAGCTCAACTACAGCTCCGGCGAGGGCCGCAGGGCGGACGGCGACACGCTCCCCAACTGGAACCTGCATCCAAGCGACGCCCGCAATCTGACCGAGTACGTCAGCGGGTTGCCGAAGTGGCCCAAGCTGCTCACGTTTCAAGAAGTGGATCTCGAAAAGGTCGTGGCGAACGGCAGCGTTCGCGACCTGTTACAGGCGCCGATTCTGTACATTAGTGGCCTCGACGAGCCGAAATTCACCGAGGCCCAAGTGCAGCTGTTGCGCGCCTATGTCGAGCAAGGCGGGTTCATCTTCGCCGTCAAAAATTGCGACGGTGCCGGGTTCGAGGAGGGGATCAAGAACCTGGTGTCGCGGATTTATCCCGCGGACGCTCAGCTGAAGCGGCTGCCGCCCGAACACCCGATTTATCGTTCCGAGTTTCCGCTCGACCCCGAGGGGACCGAGCTGTTGGGGGTCGATTTCGGGTGCCGGACGTCGTTCGTTTATTCGCCTCGCGATCACTCGTGCTTGTGGGACAAGTGGTCGCTGCAGCCTGTGCCGAAGCGAAAGCCCGCTTTCAGTTTGCTCGTCCTGCACTCGATGAAGGTCGGTGCCAACGTGGTCGCGTATGCCACCGGCCGCGAGCCCTACGACAAGCTCGATGCCCCGCAAGAGGAAGCAGTTGGCGTTCCGAGCCCGATCGAGCGGGGATTGTTGCAGGTCGCCAAGCTGCGGCACACGGGCGATTGGGATGTCGCTCCGCGGGCCCTGCACAACGTGCTGATGGCCCTCAACAGGGTGTCGGGCGTGCCGACCTCGACGCGGCAAAAAAACTTGCTGCCCAGCGACCCTCAGCTGCGCCGTTATCCGCTGGCCTATTTGCACGGCCGTTCGACGTTCGAGTTCGGCAAGCAGGAGCTCGAGAACCTGCGGAAATATCTCAAGAACGGGGCCGTGCTGTTTGCCGACTCGTGCTGCGGTTCGCCGCAGTTCGACAAGAGCTTCCGCGAGATGGTCCAGCAACTCTTCCCCGACAAGAAGCTCGAACGGATTCCGGTCACGCACGAGTTGTTCTCGAGGGGCATCGGCTTCGACATCCAGCGAGTGAAACGCCGCATCCCCGAAAGCGGCAACACCAACGACCCCCTCGATGCGACGTTCAAAGAGGGAGAGCCGTTCCTGGAAGGGATCGAAATTAACGGCCGCTACTGCGTGATCTACAGCAAGTACGACTTGAGCTGCGCCCTCGAGCGGCAGGCGTCGGTCGCGTGCGCCGGCTACGACCATACCGACGCCGTCCGAATTGCCGTGAACGTCATCCGCTACGCGCTGCTGCAGGATCTGTCGTACTCGGAAAAGACCAAGTAACCCCGCCAAGGTAGGGTGGGCCAAGGCCGTCCTCGGCCGCAGGCCCACCATGTTCGCGGTTAAGATCCCTCCGCGGCCCCATCGTGGAGGAAAAGGTGCGCCGACGGCAGGAATGGTGGACCTGCGTTCGCCTTCGGCGAACTTGGCCCACCCTACGATTCGCCGATTGGTCACCGCTGACTGCCGCTGATATAGTTGTGCTGGGGATCGGGCGCTTCGGTCGGGCACGCAGGCCCGGCAGTCAAGACATGGCACGGAAGGCGGGGAAGCCATGGAATTCTACGACTTCGAGTCGCGACTCAATCAGCCGCTCAATCTGAAGCTGGCTGAATTCAAGCGCAGTGAGCGGCTGCGGCACATCATCTTTTCAACCCAGTTCGACCGCGAATTGCTCGACGACCTGGGGCGGATCGCCGACATGATCCGCCAATTGGACAAGTCGCGCGACGG
>DASPSM010000679.1:0-6325 GCA_035623955.1 Planctomycetaceae bacterium | reverse complement strand
GTCATTCGTCGCCGCCGACTTCGTTCATGTGCAGCTGACGCATCTTGCGATACAGGTTCGAGCGATGCACGCCCAACAGCCGCGCCGCCTCGCTCATGTTCCCCTGCACTCGCTTGATCGATCGCCGGATGAACTCTTGCTGGAACTTTCGGCTGGCCATCTCGAGCGACATGTCGCCCGACGGCTCCAGTGCGGCTTCGCGACCGGGATTGAGGATGAAAGCCAGATCGTCGGCCTCGACCTTGTCGCCGCTGCCCAGATACACGACGCGTTCCATCAGGTTGCGCAGCTCGCGGACGTTGCCCGGCCAAGAATGTGCCTGCAGCCGCCGCCGCGCGTCGGCCGAGAACTTGAGCGACGGCCGCCGGGCTCGCGCGCAAAATTGCTTCAAGAAGTATTCCGCCAGAGGAATCACGTCCTCGGGGCGGTCGCGCAGCGGCGGCAGCACCTGCGTCACGACGCTCAGGCGATAGTACAGATCCTCGCGGAACTTTCTCTGACGCACGGCGTCGGCAAGATTCGCATTCGTGGCTGCGATGACCCGCACGTTGATCGGAATGCTCTGCGAGCCGCCGACGCGGGTGATCACCTTTTGCTCTAACACGCGCAAGAGCTTGGCCTGCCCGGCGAGACTCATGTCGCCGATCTCGTCAAGGAACAGCGTCCCTGCCTCGGCCAGCTCGAATTTCCCGCGGCGCATTTCGCGGGCATCGGTAAAAGCCCCTTTTTCATGGCCGAAAAGCTCGCTTTCCAGGAGCGTTTCGGTGAGCGCCGCACAGTTGACCGCGATAAACGGCAGCGCCGCGCGGGGCCCCTGAAAGTGCAGCGATTGGGCCACGACTTCTTTGCCCGTGCCGCTCTCGCCCAAGATCAGCACGGGGAGATCGGTCGAGGCCAGCCGCACGACCGTCGCGCGCAAAGCGACGATTGCCGGGCTCTCGCCGATGATCTGCACTCCCTGCGTCACCTGCTCGGTGAGCTGTTCGATGCTCCGCGTCATCTGCTCGCGCTCTTGCGCGTTCTGCAGCGCGATGGCGGCAGGCACGCCGAGCTGGGCCAGCGTCTCTTCGTCGTCGTCGGCGAACGGACCGTCGGTCCGGTTGATGACCTCGAAGGCGCCGATCAAGTTGCCTTCCACGTCGCGCAGCGCCTGGCAGAGCAGGTTGCGGGTCGTGAAGCCGCTGGCGACGTCGACGCTTTTGTCGAACCGCGGATCGCGATAGGCATCATCGACGCGAATCGACCTTCCCGTCTGCACGACCTGGCCCACGATCCCCGCGGTGTCGGGCAACCGCAGATTCCGTCCATTCATGCCCAGCGCCGGGCGGGCCACCAGCTCGTGATGGTAGCGGTCCCACAAAAAGATGCTGGCCCGTTCGCAGCCCAGAATTCGCGTGGCCGCCGTCGCGACCAGCTCGAGCAGCGGCTGCGATTCGCGCGTGCGCGAGAATGCCGTTGCCACCTCGAGCGTGCTGGTCAAGCGGTCGATGCGCTTCGATTCCTTCGCGTGCCGTTCCACGATTCCCAGACAGATGCCCAACACGCGACTGACCGCCACGAAGGCCGGGAGCAGAGCGTCGGAAAGACTGCGACCCGCCATCAGCAGCAGATCGCCGGTGTTCGATCGCGTGGCCCCCAGCGGCGCAGACAGAAACCGCCAACCTTCCGAGCCGTCGCCGTGAATGCCGCCGGCATCGCGATCGAGCACCTCTTCGAGGAAGCGGTGTGGGATCTCGTCGAACCCGCGGCGGCCAGTCTCCGCGACGCGTGTCCACTGCGGGCCCCGCTTATAGACCGAGACCCATTGGGCCGAAAACTCGGTCGTAATTTCGGGCAAGTGGCGATTCAGCAGAGCCGTTGGATTTGTGGCTTCCAAGGAGGCTTCCAGCAGCCGTTCCGCCAGTTGCACGATGCCGCCCCCCGCTTCCGAGCGGGAAAGCCAGGGCAAATCCCCCCAACTCATCCAACGAGCCTTGACTGTCGTCAACGTCTTCCTCCATCCAACGCCGGCGCAATCAATTTGATCGGCCGATTGGGGATTGGCGATCCTTCGCGGGACGATTCCCTGCCCCGTGTGCAATCACAATGATTCCGATGATAACAGCCGCTTCGCGTTTCGCCACATTACGGAAGCGCGAAATCGTGCGAGCTTGTTGCTAAGATAGTGGTTGCGGCGGCGAATAGCGCGCGGACCATGGGAGCACGGGGCGCGACGGGCCACCGAATCTGTCCTCAACCGCGACTGTTGCCAAATCGAGGAACGCGACAACTCGGAGGCGAAGCCATGCATTCGATGGGGTGGCCCCAATTCTCAGAGACAAGCTGGATTGTCACGATTTCGGTGCTCGGTGGCGTGGCCATTGCTTGGGCGATTGTCGTCTGCGTGATCACGGTCTCAAAGATTGTCGTGAAGCACCGCGAGCGCATGGCCCAAATTGGCTTGGGCATGAATCCGCAGAGGCCAGCGGACACGATTCCCCATCCCAGCTCGGATGCCGCCTACCAAAGCGATTGGTCGCGCAAATCGGCCGTGGGCTGAAATGGCCGCGTTACTGCGGAGTCGGCGACCGGCAGTAATGGTTTACAACCCCAGCGATCCGATGTGGCGATACCCGATACTCTGGCTGTTCGCCGCCGCGCTCTTTTTGGGGCTTTTGCTGCTGTATTTTCGACACATTTGGTAGCGGCGACACTCGTAAAGTCCAATTCAGCGCCAGGGGTTGTAATCCGGCTCGACGCGGTCTAACTGCCGGATCATCGCGGCCCACATGAACGGATAGCGGCGCGGCTGCGTGAGCACGGCCCGTGACTGGCGAGCAACCTCGGGTGGAGCGGCTCTCAACGACAGTCCCGTTGACAGAGCCGTCAGATTGATCTTGCACGTCCGCTCCAGATCGAGCATGTCGATCAGTGCTTGCTCGACGGTTCCCGCGCAAGTCAGGAGCCCATGATTCGCGAGGATCAGGGCCCTTTTGTCGCCCAGCGATTCCACGATACCCTTGGTCTGGTCTCCGTCGAGCACCACCCCCGTGTACTCGTCGTAAACGGCATGATCTTCGAAGAACGAGCACCCAGTCTGATCCAGCGGCTCGAGCGGAATTCCCAGCGTGCTGTAGGCAGTGCCGGCCGGCGGATGAGTGTGGCAGGCACAATTCACGTCGGGCCGGGCGTGGTGAATGGCCGAGTGAATGCAGAAGCCGGCGAGGTTGATCAGCGGATGCCCGTCCACGATTTCGCCGGCCGAATTGACCAGCACGAGATTGTCGGCCCGCACCTCGTTGAAGAACAACCCGAACGGATTGACCCAGAAGTACTCCGGAGCCCCCGGCACTCGCAGGCTAATATGCCCGGCCACGCCGTCGTCGAGCCCGGCCCGCGCCAGAAATCGATAGGCCGCCGCCAGCTTGACTCGCTGGGCCCGAGCCTCGGGGGTGTTGGCCAGTTTCAGCACGCGGTCCTTTTCGGCCGAATCAGCAGCCACTCGTTCAACGGCAATTGACTCGGGATTGATGGTCGCCATGGTGGAGGACTCCGGGGATTGCGGGGAAGTCACTCGCAACAGATCGACTCGATCCTACCAGGGGCGAGCCCGTGGACCCAGAGCGGCTTAATCTCCGGGGCCGCCGCGGGCGAGGGCGAGTGAAAGAAGCACCAAAAACCGCTGCTTGTCCCGGGCTTGAGACCGCCCCTATAATGCCCTGCGCTTCGCCGACCTGCGAGCTGAGGGTCGAACCAGCCCACTTTTCGCATATCCAACCCGATCTGGGCATCTGATGGCTGAGTCTCTCCGCGGACACTATTTGATCGCCGGCAAACGGCTTCGCGACCGCAATTTCTACAAGACAGTCGTGCTGATGGTCGAACACGGTTCCGACGGGGCGATGGGTCTGGTGGTCAACCGTCCCTCGTCCGTCACTGTCGCCCACGCCCTCTCCGAGCACTTCAAGCTCCCCGAAACGGACGACCTGGTCTACGTGGGGGGGCCCGTGGAACCGTCGGCGTTGTTTATCGTGCACAACTCGGTTGAGTTCGACGCGAACGAATCGCCCGTGATCCCGGGCGTCTACGTCGGCAGCAGCGCCGAGGTCTTCGAACAGATCGTGCGGTCGTCGGCCGAAGGGAATCCCGATCTGCGGTTCCGCATTTATTCGGGTTGCGCCGGCTGGGGAGCGGGTCAGCTGGAAGGGGAATTGGCCCGCGGCGACTGGCACACCATTCCCGCCGTCGACACGGTCATCTTCAGCGACGACCCTTACACGGTCTGGGACGAGTTGATGGCCAAGGTCCAAGAATCCAACCGCATCCTGCCGCAGCTCACGGGTAACCCCGAGTGGAATTGACCCCCTTCCAGGGTTCGGCATGGATGTGATCTCGCTCTCCGATGGTCGCGGCTCGACGGCCAAAATCGCCCCGCAACTGGGCTTCAACTGCTTCGACTTTCAGGCCCGCGTCGGCGACGAAACCGTCTCAGTGATCGACGCGTCCCCGCAATTCGCCAGCGGAAGCGAAAAGCCGAGCGGGCACGGCATCCCGATCCTGTTCCCCTTTCCGAACCGGATTCGCGACGGACGGTTTTCGTGGAGCGGAAAGGATTACGCGATCGCCGCGTCGAACGCGTCCTTCCACGGCGCCAACGCGATTCACGGATTCTGTCTCGATCGGCCCTGGCGCGTCGCGTCGCGCGGTTCCGACTTCGTGGTTGGGAGCTTTCAGCTCAGCCGCGACGCGCCGGACCGTTCAAGCTACTGGCCGGCCGATTTTCGCATCGAAGTGCGCTACTCGCTGCGGGCCGCGACGCTGCGGGCCGACTTTCTGATCGTCAACCCGTCGAGCGATCCACTCCCCTGGGGGCTGGGCACGCATCCGTATTTCAAGTTGCCGCTGAGCGCCAACAGCCGGGCGTCGCGGTGCCTGATCGAAGCGCCGGCGAGGCAAGAGTGGGATCTGGTGGACGCTCTGCCGACGGGACGCCGACTGCCGATTTCCGCTTCGAAAGATCTGCGCGACGGAGCGTATTTCGACTTGCTAAAGCTCGACGACGTGCTGACGGATCTGGGTGCCGGTCCCACCGTAGAGTGCTCGATCATCGATGAGCAGGCGGGCCTGGAAGTCAGGCAACGCTTCCCCGCCGAGTTTCGTGAGTTAGTGGTCTACACGCCCTTCAATCGAGACGCGATTTGCCTGGAGCCTTACACCTGCGTCACCGATGCCATCAACATCGAGCGCCGCGGAATCGAAACCGGCTGGCGCGTGCTGACTCCCGGCGGGGAGTTTCGCACCTGGATTGAAATCACCGCTGGTGATGTGATCGCGTGAGGCGCGAGCGAATCTTGCGATCCGCGAAGCCTGCTGCGCAGGCGGATCAATTCACCTTGAGCAGCTCGATCTCGAAGATCAGCGTGGCATTGGGGCCGATTTGCGGCGGTCCCTGCGCTCCGTAGGCGAGATCGGGTGGGATGAAGACCCGCCACTTCGAGCCCTCTTTCATCTTTTGCAGCGCTTCGGTCCAGCCCGGAATCACCTGATCGACGCCAAGCGTTTGCGGCTCGCCGCGGTTGACCGAGCTGTCGAAAACAGTGCCGTCGATCAGTGTGCCATGGTAATGCACCTTCACCGAGTCAGTGGCCTTGGGTTGTTTGCCGGTCCCCTCTTTGAGCACGAGGTACTGCAGCCCGCTCGGCAGCGTCTTCACGCCCGGCTTGCCGGCGTTAGCCGCGAGAAAAGCTTCGCCGTCCTTTTTGTTTTTGCTGGCTATCGCCTTGACCGCGGCGATCTTGCGGATCGACAGCTCGCGTTGGAAGGCGTTGAATGCTTTTTCGCGGTCCGCTTCATCCATACTGGCGTTCTTGCCGGTGAGCGCTTCCCGCATCCCGAGGAAAAAGGCGTCCAGCTCGAGCGTCGCGTCCCCGAGCTGGCGATGAAGATTCGCTCCGATCTTGTAGCCCAGCGCGTAGCTCCCTTTCTGCTGATCGGTCTTAAGTCCCGTTTTATCGGGGCGCGTCGGGACGCCATCGCCAGCCACGGCTGCCGGTTCGAGGAATCGCATCGGTTGAATAACCGACAACAGAGCAGCGGCGGCAAGGACAGCAACGAAAACGCGGGGGATGCGACGACTCATTTCGAGTTCAGCCTTTCGACAGAGCAAGGAACCAGCTGAGTCACTGCCGTTCGACTGACAGCGAAGCGACAGCGTTGTCTAAAACATACGCGTTCGCTGCGCCGCCTCGCAAGGCGGCGGGCAGGCGATGCCGAGGCGGCGGCGGTCGTTGCAGCCGCTTCCGGCCACGATTAGGCTGGTCCATCACGATTAGGCGGACGACGCCAA
>DASPSM010000661.1:0-2504 GCA_035623955.1 Planctomycetaceae bacterium | reverse complement strand
CCATCCACGACGAGTTTTAAGAACTCGATGAACAAGAGCTGGTTTTCGGCCTGGTTGATCTTGCGCCCGAAGAGGGCCGCGCGGCCGCCGTACTTGCGGACGTCGTGAATCAGTTGAAAGGCGTTGAGCGTGGTGCCGGCCGCCCCTCCCAGGATGCCGACGATGAGATGCGGATCGTAGTTAACGAGTTCCTCGAGCGCCCGCGGGCCGTGGTAAGCTATCTTGAGGAACAGCGGCCGTCCTCTCTTCGTCACTCCGGCCAGCGTGCGCGCGATGAGGTCGTTGACGAACCCGGGAACCTGCTCGGGGGCGAGCCCCTGCGGGGCGTTAGGATCGAAAACCTCGAGAAAATGCCGAAAGTTGTGGCGCTCGGCCTCTTCGCGGAACTGCTTGTAATTTTCGAGGGTCAAGAGATCGAGCTCACAGCGGTTATTGAAAGTGACCGAGTAAAGACCCAGATCAACGCCGCCAGCCCGCTCCTCAGGTGCGCAGTCGAGGTGCCCACATTGAATGTGATCGAGCGTCGCTGTTCGGAAAGGGCGGGCCGGCTCCAAGTGAACCGTGCCGCCGCGAGGAAGGTGAATGTCGGTCGCGTCGTTGGCCCGCACCGCCGGGGTCACGGGCGAATTGTCGAAGAGTCGTTCTTCGAGGCAGAGCAGCTCGCTCGTGCTTGCCGACATCAGCATGATGTCGACGATTTGCTGCCGCACCACATCGCGCATGTTCTGGCGATATTCGGCCAGCGATTTGAACCGCGTTTGCCCGTCCCGCGGCTCGGCTGACTTTCCGGGAGCGGCCAGGCCGAACGCCATGTCGGCGTCCTTCGCGTCGGCGAGGATGAATTCCTTCGAACCGTGCGGATCGGCGTGAATGGCGGCGAGCTTGCGATCAAGGGACTTTTGCATGACGAATTGACAAATCGACCCGGCGAGTGGCCTGCGTCAGCTGGCCGGTGCTTATTCTGGTACTCAAGGGTGAAGCACCGGCCGGCTAACACCGGCCGCTCCCCTTAGCGCAGCACCTTGTCAATCGTCTCGCGCAGGACTTTCGCCGAGTTCTGTAGCCCCATCCGTTCCTTGGGCCACAGTTCGATCTCCGTGTGGCCGACGATGCCGGCCCGGCCGACGACGGTCGGCACCGACAGGCACACATCGCGAATCTGGTACGCGCCGGTCTGCAGCGTCGAGACGGGCAGGATTCGCCGCTGGTCGAGAGCGATGCTGTGGATCACGTCGGCAATCGACACGCCGACCGCGAAGCCGGCTCCCGTTTTCTTCTTGATCACTTCGGCCCCGCTGCCGCGGGTCCGCTTTTCGACTTCTTGAATCACGTGTGGCGTGACGCCGGGCCACTTGTCGAGAGGCAGGCCGGCAATCTGTGCGGCCGACCAGATGGCGACCATGCTGTCACCGTGCTCCCCGAGCATCATCGCCGAGACCTGTGTCGGCGGCACTTTGAGCTGCTGGGCCAGGATGCCGCGCAGCCGCGTCGTGTCGAGCATCGTTCCCAAGCCGAAGACCCGCTGCGGCCCCTGCGGCAGCTCTTTTACCGCCAGGTAGGTCAGCACGTCGACCGGATTGGAGACGACAAACACGAAGGCGTCCTTCCGCAGATCGTTCGCCCTGAGGTCGGCCAGGATCTTGCGGAACAGCTCAACGTTGCGATTGATGAGGTCGAGGCGGCTCTCGTCCGGTTTACGCCGCAAACCCGCTGTGATCACGACGACGTCGGCGCCGGCGATTTGCTCCATGCCGCCACCCGTGATCACCTGGTCGGCCACGAGCGAAGAGCCGTGCATCAGGTCGATTGCCTGCCCCTCGGCCAGCTCACGATTCACGTCGACCAGCGCGATCTCGCGCACGATGCGGCCAGCCTGCAGCGCGAACCCCGCGCACGAGCCGACCAATCCGCCTCCGCCGATAATTGCAACTTTCATAGGTGTCGATTCGCGGATCTTTTGTTCGGGGTGCCTGGGGTCGAGCGCAGCGAGCCCCCGGTTTCTAAAGACTGGGGGCGAACCGAAGCGGTTCGACCCCAGCCACCCATCGGAGTCAGTTCTTCCCCAGCGCCTGCAAAACCTGGTCGGTGATCGCCTTCACAAGAGCATCGAGCTCCGCGCCGCCGACTTTGTTGGCCGAACTGCCGGATGTCCCAGCTTTGGCGAGGTAGCCGGGATAGTCGGGCGCCGGCTCGAATGCCTTGGGCTGGGGCAGCGATTCGCGATAGCCCTCGCGGAAGGCGCTGTTGCCGCACAGGTCGCAGTTCTCGACGTGGAACCGCGGATCGTCAAAGCCGAGCCGCTTCTTCAGGTCGAGCAATTCGTTCGTCTGCTGCTGCGTGAAGTAGTCGACGCGCCCCAGCTGTCGCGAGAGCATCAGAATCCGGCAATAGGCGTCGAGGATTTCCGTCTTCCAAAACGCCTCCTCGATTGTCTTGCCGAAGCTCACCGTGCCGTGGTTCTTAAGAATGACGCAGCTCGTCCCTTTGAGGAACGGCAGCACCGT
>DASPSM010000628.1:0-7339 GCA_035623955.1 Planctomycetaceae bacterium | reverse complement strand
CTCGTCCTGATCCAGGGCGACCCGGCCGATCGCAGCATCGATTACGTCGTCAACGACCCGCAGCTCGACGCCCCAATCCTTCGAGGCCGCTTCCGCCCCGGCAAAACGGACCTCGCCAAAGTCCGAGCGGCGTTCCCCGATCGCGCCCTGTTTCTCTTCGACGTCAAATCGGGTCGCATGAGGCAGTTGCCGCCCTGAGGAGCGCTACGGGCTACGGTTTGTCGCGGAACCAAAACGAGAGCTTGGAATTAACGAGTATCCCGAACAATGCGATTGCTAGGAGCCAGCCGACGCCCTTGAAGAGGCCCAACAGCGGAAGAGCCTCGTAGACCAAGGCCAACATGATCCCGAACCCGACCAACGACTTGAGCGCCGCTCGATCACGCTTCGTCATCGACTCGACTTCCAGCATTTGCTCAGCAGCTCTGCCAATGCAATCCGGCGATCTATTCCTCTTCCTCTTCGTGCTTCTGGGCCGCCGCGACGATCTTTTGCTGTTCGTTCGGCGGAACGACGTCGTAGTGGCTGAACTCGAGCGTGAATGAGCCCTGGCCGCCGGTCATGCTCGAGAGGGAACGGGCGTAGGTCATCATTTCCGAAAGCGGCGCCTTCGCGCGGATCACCTGGAAGCCGCCCGGCGCGTTGTCCATGCCTTCCACGCGCCCCCGTCTTCCGTTGAGGTCGCTCGTGATGTCGCCGAGTTTCTCGGCGGGCACCGTGATTTCCGCGATGACGATCGGCTCCAAGAGGACAGGCTTGGCCTCGCGAAAGACGTTGCGGAAGCACATGCTGCCGGCCGTGCGGAAGGCCGTTTCGTTGCTGTCGACCGGGTGGTCCTTTCCGAAGAACAGCTCCGTCGCCACGTCCTGCACCTGGAAGCCGGCGAGCACGCCCTTCTCCATTCGCTCCTTCACTCCCTTTTCGACCGCGGGGATAAAGTTGTTGGGGACCGAGCCGCCGCTGACGCGGTCGACGAAGGCCGAATTGAGCGCGGGGTCGTAGTGGAACGATCGCATATTCAAGAAGCGATCTTTCGTGAAAAACTCTTCCGGCTTGATGCCGTGAGGGACGGCCGAGATGCGGAAGTGAACTTCGGCAAACTGCCCCGAGCCGCCCGACTGCTTCTTGTGGCGATAAAAGCCCTCGGCGTAGCCGGCCACCGTTTCGCGATAGGGGATCTTGGGCGGGTGCGAGACCATTTCGACTTTATCGCGCTTGTGCACGCGTTCTTTCATCATCTGCAGATGCAGCTCGCTCATCCCGCGGATGACCATTTCATGCGTCTGGGCCTCGCGGGTGAGCATGAAGGTCTGGTCTTCCTCGGCGATTTTCTGCAGCGCCCCCGAGATCTTCTGCTGGTCGGCCCGGCTCTTGGGCTCGACGGCCAGACCAATCATCGGCGTCGGGAACTTGAGCGGCGCGATCGTGAAGGCGTGGGCGTCCTTGGTGAGCGTGTCGCCGACGGCTAAATCTTCGACCTTCACAACGACGGCAATGTCGCCGGGCCCCGCTTCGTCGATCGCGGCGTGCTGATGCCCCTGCATTTCGAGGATCTGCGGGATCTTGATCGCCTTGGAGACCCGCCCGCAGTGGATCGACATGTCCTTCTTGAGCGTCCCCGAATAGACGCGGATAAAACTCATCCGCGCCACGAACGGGTCGATGCGGGTCTTGAAGACCTGCGCAACCAGCGGCCCGTTCGAATCGGGCGCGAGGGGAACTTCCTGCCCCGACGCGTTGGTCGCCTTGCGCGGCAGTTCGGCCGGCGCCAGCGCGTATTCGGCGATCGCATCCATGAGCTCCGGGACGCCGACGCCGCTCTTGGTGCTGGCAAAGAAGATGGGAATCAGCGTGCCGGCCGCAACGGCTTTCGAGAGGGCGGCGGAAATCTCCTGCGGCGTGAGCTGTTCGCCTTCCAGATAGCGCTCCATCAGCGATTCGTCCGCCTCGACGATCGCGTCCATCATCGGCTGGTTCCACTCCTTGGGATCGGCGACGACGTCGCCCGGCACCGTCGCCGGAACTTCCAGCGTGCTGACGACGCCGCTGAACTTCGCCCCCAAGCCGACGGGCAGATTCATCGGCACGCAGGCGTTGCCGAAGGTCTCCCGCAGCGAGTCGAGGATGCGATCGAAATTGATGTTATCCAGATCGCATTTGTTCACGACGATCATCCGGCCGATCCCTTCCTGACCGGCCAGGTTGAACGTCCGCCGCGTGTTGACTTCGATGCCGGCCCCCGCGCTCAGCACGACGATCGCCGTCTCGACGGCCCGCAAAGCGCCGATCACCTGGCCGATGAAGTCCGGGTAGCCGGGCGTGTCGATGACGTTGACGTACTTCCCGGCGTGAGGGAAATGCACGACGGTCGAGGTGATCGAGTGCTTGTGGTGCTTGGCCTCTTCGTCCGAATCGAGCACGCTCGATCCGTCATCGACCGAGCCGGCCCGCGTGACGGCTCCGGCTTTGAACAACAGCAGGTCGGCCAGTGTCGTTTTTCCGACGGCTCCGTGCCCGATCAGTGCCACGTTGCGGATGTCCGCGGCTTGGTGTTTGACCATAAGCGCTTGGTTCCTGGCTGATGTGCGAGTCCTCGGAGGACAAAAATAAAGACTTCAAGAAGAGACAGATCAGCGATCTTAACAGTCGCTGCCGAGGCGCTCAAACGGACGCGTTGACGATGAGGCGAGCCATTCGAGCCCGCCATTCGAGCCCCTTGCGGGCGGGTGCGCCCTCGCTGTCCGCGGATGCGCACCCGCGCCGGCCGCTGAGGCCTTTACGCCGGTTGAACGTTGCGCCCCTGAACTTGAGTTGGGGCACACATTTCCCAAACCGACAGCTTCGCTGTCGCTGGGGAGACGACGGCAGGCCGTCGGTTCGGGAAACGCAGCGCGGCAACAATTCCACAATCGACGCTCCAACCAGGCTCGCCCTCACAGGACTTGCGACGCATCTCAGAACGAGCACAACCGCTGACTTTTTGGCCCGGCTCTTTGCCTGCATTTGACAGCGCCCCGTCGAGTTAATAGCGTCCGTGAAGGCGAATTCACGGGCGCGAGGGGATCATGTCTGACGAACGGCGGGGGCCAAACGGCGCCGACTGGTTCCATAAGATCGCGCCGATCGCCGTTTTGGTCATCGTGGTCATCGCCGGCGTCGTGCTCTACCGCGAGCTGCGGCAGCATTCGTTCGAGGACTATCGCCGCGCCCTCGTGCAGATTCATCCCTGGCGGATGTGCGCGTGCGTCGCGCTGATGATGATCAATTACTGCGTGCTGATCGGCTACGACTGGATCGCCGTCAAGTCGACCGGCCATCCGCTCCCCTTCCGGCGAATCGCGTTTGCGTCGTTTGTCGGCTTCGCGATGAGCTACAACTTCGGCTCGCTGTTGGGAGGCGGGTCGGTCCGTTACCGGTTTTATTCGGTCTGGGGGCTGAAGCCGGTCGAGATCGCGCAATTGGTCATGATCCTGGCGATCACGTTCTGGTTTGGAGTGTTCGGACTGGCCGGCGTTGTTTTTCTGCTGCGACCGATGGACATCGCGCCGCAGGTGGACCTCCCCATCGCCGACACGAAGGCGCTGGCCTGGACCCTCATCGGTTTCGCTGCCGCCTACCTTTTGGTTTCGGCCGTCTGGGCGAATCTCTGGAAGAAGCCGCTGCGCTTCTGGGGACGAGAGTGGCGGTTTCCGGGGTTCTGGATGTCCTTGGCTCAGCTCTCGGTCGCCGCCCTCGATTACTTTGTCGCGGCGGCCTGCTTTTGGCTGCTGTTCCCCGGGCACCTTCACATCGCGTATAGCGAGATCCTGGGGCTGTACCTTTTGGCCAACGTGGCCGGCGTGCTGACTCATGCCCCGGGAGGGGCCGGAGTTTTTGAGGCCGTGATGGTGAAAATGGCGCCGACCGCACAACAACCGGCGTTCACGGCGGCCTGCGTGCTGTTTCGAGTGCTCTACAACTGGCTGCCCCTGCTGGTCGCCGTTCCCCTCTACGTCCTGTTCGAGCGTCGCCTTCGCCGGCAGGCGATAGCGCCGCCGGCACCGGGCGGCGAGGCATCGGCCGGGAGCCTGGGATCGACTCCGGTCGTGGCCGGCACTGCGGATCCGGATTAAAATAGGATCCTCACCGCGCGACAGCGGCCGAGCAACGCACCGGCTCGCCGCCCGCGCTCGTCGATCCTCCCCGGGAGCCGCGCTTGGCGACGCGAACCCTGCCTCGATATGCTTTTGCGCGGTCGTGGGGCGTTCACCGATGTGCCCCCTCACCCCCAGCCCCTCTCCCGCGAGGGGAGAGGGGAGAAGGTTTGCACGCAACAGGCTCCTGTGCAACGGGCGCTGGAGCTCCTGTAAGCCACGCCGCTGCTGGAACTCTTCCCCCCTCTCCCCTCGCGGGAGAGGGGCTGGGGGGTGAGGGGGCTTGCAGTCGGTACCTCAGAATCCCGCGCAAAAATCTTTTGCTCGCCTTCACGACCGCGGCTCTGGCCCTCTCGCGCACGACCTCCACCGCGGGTTCCGAATCCGATTTCCGCAGCCGCGTCGTCCCCGTTCTCAAGCAGCACTGCGTCCGCTGTCATCAGGGGCCGAAGCCCAAGGGGAGTCTCGACCTGACTTCGGCCAAAGGCCTGGCCGCGGGGGCGGACGGGGCGCCCGTCGTCGTTCCCGGGAAGCCGCGTGAGAGCCGCTTGATCGAGGTCGTTTCGGGCGACCGGCCGGAAATGCCGAAGACGGGCAAACCCCTCGCGGCGAGCGAAATTCAGGTCCTTCGGGCTTGGATCGCGGCCGGCGCCGAGTGGCCCGCCTCGGTCGTCATCAAGGACGACCCGCTCGACTGGTGGTCGTTGCGGCCGGTTGTGAAACCACGAATTCCCGCCACGTCCGACGCGAGCGCCGGATTCCCGCGCACACCGATTGACGCGTTTGTGCTCGCCGGCTTGGGATCCGCCGGGCTGCGACCGTCGCCCGAGGCCGATCGGCGCACGCTGATTCGCCGGCTCTCGTACGACCTGCTCGGGTTGCCCCCTGAAGCCGACGAGGTCGAGGCCTTTGTTGCCGACACCGATCCGCTCGCCTACGAGAAACTCGTCGATCGTTTGCTCGCCTCGCCCCATTACGGCGAACGTTGGGCCCGGCACTGGCTCGACGTGGTGCATTACGGCGAGACGCACGGCTACGACAAAGATAAGCCGCGGCCCCACGCGTGGCCTTATCGCGACTATCTGATCCGTGCCTTCAACGAAGACCGGCCGTACGCACAGTTCGTGGAGGAGCAGCTGGCCGGCGACGCGCTGGAGCCCGATTCACGCGACGGGATCGAGGCCACCGGCTTTCTGGCCGCCGGTCCGTGGGACTTTATCGGCCACGCCGAAGTCCCCGAGACCAAGATCGACGGCCAGATTGCCCGCAACCTCGACCGCGACGACATGGTGACCACCACGCTCAACACGTTTTGCAGCGTGACGGGTCAATGCGCCCGCTGCCACGATCACAAGTTCGACCCGGTCACTCGGGAGCACTACTACAGCCTGCAAGCCGTCTTCGCCGCGATCGACCGCGCGGACCGGTCGTATGACGCCGACCCGCAAGTCGCGCGCCGACGAAGGGAATTGGAAGCTCGCTTGCGAGCGATCGAGCCTCAGCCAAAGCCCCATGAAGAGAGCGTCCAAACTCCTCCCCTCGGCGTCGTTGCCGAACGCAGCGCGCTGTTTGCCGCTCTCGCCGCGCTCCCCAAGCAAAGCGTCGTTTATTGCGGCACGGTCTACAGCGGCAGCGGAGCGTTTCGTGGCACGGGGGGCAAACCGCGCGCGATTCATGTCCTCGAGCGGGGCGACGTGCGACATCCCGGGAAACTGGTGGGGCCCGGCGCCCTGCCTTTCATCAAGGATGCATCGTGGCAGTTCGAGTTGCCGGCGGGCGCAGGCGAAGGGGAGCGTCGGATCGCTCTGGCGCATTGGATCACCGACCGTCGGAATCCCCTCACGTGGCGATCGATTGTCAATCGCGTGTGGCTCTACCACTTTGGTCGCGGCATCGTCGATAGCCCGAGCGACTTCGGGCGAATGGGGCAGTTGCCGACTCACCCCGAATTGCTCGACTGGCTCGCCGTCGATCTCCGCGACGGTTCCCAATCGCTCAAACGCCTGCATCGGATGATCGTCACCAGTGCCGCCTATCGACAGGCTTCGACGTCGACCGCTGCTGCCGCCCAGGTCGACGCCGGCAATTCCTGGCTCTGGCGGATGAACCGCTCGCGTCTGGACGCCGAATCGATCCGCGACAGCGTGCTTTCCGCGAGCGGCTGCCTCGACGCGCGGCTGTTCGGCCCGTCGTTTCAAACTTTCGTCGTCGAGAAGCCAGAACATTCGCCGCACTATGAATACGACAAGGCCGACCCGGACGACCGGCGCGCGCATCGCCGCAGCGTGTATCGCTTCCTGGTCCGCTCGCAGCCCGATCCGTTCGAGCAGGCTCTCGACTGTGCCGATCCCTCGCAGATCATCGACAAGCGGGACGAATCGATCACCGCGCTGCAGGCACTGGCCCTCTTGAACGACCGATTCATGATTCGCATGGCCGAGCATCTGGCCGAGCGCGTTCGCGCTCGACGTGCCGACCTGGAAGGCCAGGTTGCCGAGGCCGTTCGTCTGACGCTGCAGCGCCCGTCGACCGCGTCGGAATCGAAGCGGCTCGTGCCGTTTGCTCGAGAATTTGGCCTCGCAGAAACGTGCCGGCTGTTGTTCAACTTGAACGAGTTCGTTTACGTCGACTGATTAACCCCCCCGCGATTCTGGGAATTCATGACCAAATACCCCCTCACCCCCTGCCCCTCTCCCGCAGGGGGCTTTGCCCAAAAACGGGGACAGACCCCTCACCCGTTGCGGCTGGAGCGCTGGTTTGCCCTTCCGGTAGGGGGTCAGTCCCCGTTTTTGGGCAAAGCTCCCGCAGGGGGAGAGGGGAGAAGATTCGCACGCGACGCTGTAAGGCGGCGCCAACGCAAAGCACTTTTCCCCCCTCTCCCCGCTTTGCGTCCGCGCCGGCAGTTTTCGCCGAAGCGGCGGACGCCGGCAAGACGGGAGAGGGGCAGGGGGTGAGGGGGATTCCACGTCCCAAAAATAGCGCCCGGTCATTTACTGTGTGCCTGATGCGAAACGCAGCCCCCAATCGCCTCCACATCGATCGCCGCAAGTTCCTCTGGGAACTCGGCGGCGGATTGGGCGGGATTGCGCTGGCGCACCTGCTAAACGGCGACGGACTTCTGGCGGCCGGAACAGAACCGCACGCGGGCGGCGCGCTGGAACGACTGCACCATCCGGCCAAAGCCCAGCGCGTGGTGCAGCTCTTCA
>DASPSM010000611.1:0-3708 GCA_035623955.1 Planctomycetaceae bacterium | reverse complement strand
TGTCGAGCTTTTTGCCCGACTTTTTCCACTCGGTCTCGAACCACTTCAATTGGTTCGGGTCGCCGTAGAGGCACATCATGTAGAGCGCCATGTGGTTCTTCTGCGACCCCAGGTTGGCGAAGGGGAGCGGTTGCCGCGGGTCGCAGTGGTATCCGGGCGGGTAAACGCTGTGCGGCACGTAATAACCGATCATCCCGTACTGCATCCCCTCTTCGAAATCCTTGTCGAGGCTCTTGAGGATCACTTCCCGCACGGCTTGCAGCGCCGATCGCCGATCTTCCGGCAGGTCGGCCAGGTAGCCGGCAACGGTCGTCGCCTTGCTCTGAACCATGAGCTTGCCCTCTCCTGGCAAATCTGTGTTAACGGTTACTTGCTCGCGCTGCCGCGCCCTTGGCGTACTTGGGCTGATAGAGCTGCATGACAAAATCACCCGGCGCTTTGAAGTGCGTCACCAGTCCGTAGCCACGATCCTCGACCGTGTCGACAAATTCCACGCCGCGGGCTTTCAACTCCGCCACCGTCTTGTGGACGTCGTCGCAATAGAACGAGACGCTCGGCGTGCCGGAGGGCGCGTCTTTTTCCGGCTCGGCGGGGTGGCAACCCATGTCAGCCTCGGGCAGATCGAAGATCAGCCAGCCGCCTCCGACGTCGGTGTAGGATGTGAAGCCGAGCTTGTCGCGCACAAAGGCACGGAACGCATCCGGTTTCGACGAATAGAACATCGTGTGCACGCCACGGATCATGGTTGTCTCCCCATTTGGTCGAAGTTAGCGCGGCGACCAGACTCGCTGAGTCTCGTTCTTGTTGTCACTCCAATGACCAATCGTGCCGAGGTAGTCCCGGCGCGCCTGCCATGCTGGTATCAGCAAAGGATTGGATAAAAGTTCGGCCAGATCCTGTTGCAACACGTTTCGGATGATGTCGGTGCAGTCGGCGACGTTAACGATCTTGGCGATTGGACCCTTGAGTTTGCCGCCGGGCATTCCCCCCTTTTTCAGCTCGGCGTCACTGAGCTTGTAGGCGCCGTCCAGGAATTCGGCGACCTGGGCGCCGACTTGTTGCTGCTTTTTGAGATTCAGTCCACCCACCTGCCAGCTGACCTCTTTAATAACGAATTCCCGAATCGCCGGCCATTCGTCGGCGGACGGTTTCGTGGTCTTGGGCACGGCCCCCAAGGACGACAGCAAGAGGAAGAAGGGGTCCGGAAACTCTTTGCCGTAAGCCGCCAGATAGGGCACGGTGCGGTTGGCGTCGAAATACAGCAACAGCCGATGCGTGTTGTTGCGGGCGGGATCGGTGACTTCGATCGCGTCGTCCAACTCGGGTTGTTCGTCCTTGGTGACCTCTTCGAGCTGGTCAGACAGTTCGCGGATTCGCGAGTCGTGGTTGACGATGAAGGCCGCCCGCAGATCGGCCAGCACCTTGCGAAAGTTCTTGCTGACCTTAGCCTCAGTCCGATCGCGCGTTGGCTGTGCCGTCTTCGGATGCAGCGCGCACCAGGCAACACCATTGAACTGGTTGCGATCGTTAAGGTCGGGAGCCTGGTCAGGCGAGGCCTTGAGCAGGTACATCGTGCGCAGCGCGGCAACCTCCATGCTGAGGTCGTTGACGTCGTCGGGCGGCGGACCGACGTCGAACTTGGGTCGCGACTTCTTGCCTTGATCGGCCCGAGCGCGCGGAGCCGATTCTTCGACGAAAGAGCTGGAAATCAACCCCAGCCCCGCCAATCCCAGAGCGCCCAGTAGCCGACGGCGTTCGAGAAATGTCGGCCCGCAGGTTCGCTTCGGCTGCATGGTGAAGTCCTCGCTCATGAGTGATTCCGCGGGTGATTGCCCGGCAAGGCCGCTCGGAGGATTCCGCTCACCAGCGAGGCCGGCAGGCCATGTAAATCACCTGATCCCAGGCTGCCTGAGGGAAGCTGTCCTTGAGGGCGATGTTCGCGTAGTTTTGCTGCCCCGCGACGGTGATTGTCGGCCCTCGATCGGCCACCGCTTCCACCGGTTTGCTGTCGGGATGCACGATCCCCATCTGACCATCTAAGCTGCGATCGCTCGTCTGTGTTGGCGCCTTCCAGGCAGCGACCACCACCCATCCCTGGTTGGCCAGGAGCTGCGCTTCGACGTCGCCGCCGACCGCCACCCAGCCGCTTGCCGTCCCCACGTCGACGAGCCAATCGTATTGCATGTCGGGGAAAAAGTTTTCGGGCACCGGCTCGGCTATCACGACCTTCATCCGCGCGCAGACTGCGGCGACAAACTCACTGCCGTTGCTGGCCGGGCCCGGGTTGTCGTCGACGGGATTGCCCGTCTTCCAACTGACGTCTTGACCTGGCAGCCAATGATTTTCGACGTCCATTCCATCGAGCCGCTCGGCCAGGATGGCTCCCGTACGAGAAATCGGCAGCCCTTGCCCCTCTTGGATCGCCGGAGGCGGCTCCGTTAGCACGTTCTCCGGCGGAACCGCCGCTTCGTAATTCACCCACGAACCGGGATCGCCGTCGACGCAATAATCCTCTGGCACATCCTGACCGTCGTCGCAAGAGGCCGGATAGTCGACGAAGTTCCACCACCAGTGGCGATCGAACCAGTACCGATGATGGCTCCGGTCGAAGTGGGCGAAGTGATGGACGGCGGCGTGTCGGCGGCCGATGGAATGGAGATCGCGCGTTTTTGGATGGCTTTCAAGCCGGTGGTTCTTGGCGAGATCTTTTGCCTTTTCGTCGGGCCGCTTGGCCTTGTTCGGCTCCTTGGGTTTCACTTCGGGCCGTTTCGGCGGAGCCTTCGGCTTGTTGGTCGGCGTGCCGGGCTCTTTTTTCGGGTCCTTCTTACCCGCATCGTGCTTCGGGGGCTCTCTGTGTTTGTCTTCTGGCTTCGAGACCTTCACCGGTCCTTTCGGCCTGGCCGGTGGATGGTGGGCCTCTTTGTGCGCCTGGGGATGACTGGCGTGATGCGCCGGCGGCTTGCGGTTCACGCGGTTCGGCTTGGGCCCCGAATGGTGGGCCGCATGGACCTTCGGCGCCGCGCGGTGCGGGGCCGACTTGTGCCCACCGCCACCTCCCTTATGGCCGCCGCTTCCCTTGCCGCTGACATCCGAGGCGGTGAGAGCCGCAAGCACTGCGATCAGCACCATCGCGAAGGGACGGAAACGTGCCATGATTTCGCCCTCTCGAGCGCGTCCACTTCCACTTGGACCGACCTTGTCGACCGGCGCATCCGCGTGGGAAGCGCGTCGACGCTGTTGGCCGACTTCGGTTCGAGGCTACTCCAAGCGACGTGCTCAATCAAGGACGTGCGTCGGGTGGAAAGAGGACCTCGCGTCGTCCCAGGAATAAGCACAGCCTGTCGCGCAAACTGTGCCAGTTTTTTGAAATTTACGCGGAAACTGGGAAATCTTGGAGGCCCGATGATGCGCCGTTGGCCGCTCGGAAGCCTCGAGCGCTCGACGCCGCGTTTGGCCAGGCTCGCACCTGAAGCCAGGCTAAATCGAAATCCGCGAATTTCCGCTCCCGACTCAACGAGCGGTCGCCGGAATTCACCAGCCGGGTGATTCGGCGTCGCCGACACGTCACGCCGGCATCCGATTGACGACATCGCCCGGGTCTTTTGCGACGCCTCAGCGCCTCTCGCCGCCCAAGACATGCTCACGCACGATCTCGAACATGTCCGCGCGAATCCGTGGCTCACCCGCGTCGGCCGACGTCTTTAGAAC
>DASPSM010000609.1:0-3201 GCA_035623955.1 Planctomycetaceae bacterium | reverse complement strand
AAATTTCGATAGGTCCTCGCTTCAGCGATCTCAAGGACTACCAACGTTGTTCCGCAAGCGAGTCTGCCATCACGCGATAGACACTCCTCCTTCGTGAGGGAATGGCGGAGGTCGGCTCCTGGCACTGAGGCGCCAAAAACTGGAACACCGCCAGTCCGCCCCTATCCGCGGCCGGATTGTCCGGATCTGGCACAAACTTGCCCTCTAATGCGGAAGCACCTTTCAGTTTGCCCGTTCGTGACCCAAAGCGGTCCTCGCTGCGGTTGTCAATTTGCACTGCAACAAACGGCTGGACGTTTATTCGATCACGTCATCGGCGCGGAGGAGGATCCCCGTTGACAGACGGAACCACGCGTTAATGCAAGGCGGCGGTGCGGGGCTTGGTCACCCCCTTGAGTTCGGCGAGCTCGGTTCGACCAGTCCCGGGAAAACCGACCATTCGATTTTGGAGGGACGACGCCGGCACCGGCCGGGCGCCGACGCGCGTTTCGGCCGAAGCTGGTTTGAAATCCCGCAGCGCAGCAGTCTCACGCCCCTGCTGAGGTATGCTATCCTTTCGGTAAGCACGGGAGAGCAAGCCCTGCCTCGATCGACAAGGTGGTCGAATGAAGCGTCGCGAGTTCGTCACTTTGATTGGTGGCGCGAGCCCGCTGCCGACGGACCGAGTGCAGGTCCGAAGCCCTTGCGGCCAAAGTTCAATGGTTGGTGATGTAGTGGACGGGTCCACCCGGCGGGTGCGAGCAGCCAAATTTGCCATGCGCTGACAATGACGTACGGGACATCCAGCTTTGCTTCGGACGTCTTTGCGGCAACAGCCCGTCGGACCGGGCTGGTCGCACTTTGGCCCGTTCTTTCCCTGCACGGGCTCGCGATGATCCTGATGGGCGAGACCGAGGCCACCCCGCTGGGCATGGCGGTGTTCGTGCTCGTGTGGGCCATGATGAACTGCCTTTGGCTCGCCCTTGTTCGCCGACCGAGTGTAGCGGCGCTCATATCCCTTGAATTGCTCGTCGCACTGACACTGCTTTCACGGTTCAAATACGACAAGCTTTGGATGACGATCGATTTCGTCGATGTCCTGATCGTAGATCAGGACACGTCCGCCTTCTTGCTTGCGACGTTCCCCGCTTTGCGTTGGTGGATTCTGTTATTTGCCGTGGCCACCGTCGTCGGGATCATTATCGCCTGGCGGCTGGACTGTTGCCGTGTGAGCCGGCGGGCGAGCCTGGCCGGCTGCTCAACTTTTGCCGCGGCGCTCGTTGCCGTATCGTTGTCCTGCCCAACGGATCTGCGCGAGGATTTTATCGGCCAAAGCTATGTTTCGAAATTTGCGCGGACAGGCGTTGAGGCGATTCATGAACTCTCGTCGCGTGGATATCTGGAAGTGGCCAGCGATACCAACGGAAGGCTTACGAGAGCAGGAAGGTTCGTCTGTCATCCACCGCGCAAGCTTCCACACATCATTCTGTTGCACGATGAATCTAGCTTTGACATCACTGTTGCTTCCGGAGTCAAGGTGCCGAGCGGATATCGCCGTCATTTCCAATCGTTCGACGGCAAAGAACGTAAGCTCGTTATGGAGGGCGTTGGGGGACCGAGCTGGTTCGCCGAGTACAATGTCCTTACGGGGCTTTCCGTTCGATCGTTCGGTCGCTTTGCCACCTCAGTGACGCGGATCGCCGCTGGTCATGTCTATCGCGGCCTGCCGCGCTTATTGGACCAGTGCGGCTACAATACCTTCAGCCTTTATCCGTTTTACGGCTCCTTTCTTGGTTCGCGCGCTTTCCAAACAACTACTGGGATTTCGAATTATCTGGATATGCGAGACCTCGGCACCCGCGAGTTCGAAGCTGATAACTTCTATTTTGACCGGGCTGTCGACCTGATCGAGCGCGAACGAGGAAGCGGGCCATTATTCCTTTATGTTTATACGGTGGCCAATCATTTTCCATGGGACCAGCGACTGCGTCCCGACCGCACTCCCGATTGGCGCAATCTCGGCAACGCGCCGGACGTGGATGAGTACATTCGTCGCCAGGGAATGACGGCTGGCGACTATCGGAACCTGCTGGAGAGCCTCGCCCGAAAATTTCCGACGGATCCCTTCCTCGTTGTTCGCTATGGCGATCATCAGCCGCAATTTGGCGCAGGTCTCATCGATCATTCTCTTGGCAGGGAAGATCTTCTGAAGCGGGTGCAAGCATCGGACCCACGTTACCTGACGACGTACTACGCGATCGACGCTGTGAACTTCGTGCCGGCCACTGTCTCGTCCGCGCTCGACAGGCTTGATGCGCCGTATCTGCCGATTGTTCTATTGGAAGCGGCGGGAGTCCCGCTGGATCCGAGCTTCTCGGAGCAGAGGGCAATGCTGCACAAGTGCGACGGTCTTTTCTACAGTTGCGAAGAGGGAATGGCGGTCAAGAATCTAAATCGTCACTTGATGGATGGCGGGCTGATTGCGGGTTTGTAGACACCTGTCTTTGTTGAGTAGCGAACAGGATTTCAATAGCGCGTGCTCGAAATCGGTCTTCGCGGAAGAGCCTTCGCCCGTCATTTTATGATCGTGACCCATGCGTCGGATGTCGCGAGTCTGGTTCGTGAGCACGTCGCGGCGGTCGAGATGCTGTGGTGACGGTCTCAGTCGTCATGTGTTCGTTCCTGCGGCGTCGCGGCACGATAGCCCAATTCCGCTTCCGGCACGTCAACGCTGCAAAGTGAAGATTCTTCTTGCCAACCCCGGAGCCGTCCGCACATGGCCCTTCGCGACCGTTTGTGAGAAGAGGGGACATGTCCGCAGTTTGGATAGACCGGAAGTCACCGGCCGAGGCTTAAACCAACGCTTTGGATTACCTCGGACATGGCTAAGCATCGTCAACCCTCCGGCAGCGCAACACCCGTCAGGCCGTCCAATTTAGCGATGAGTTGGTCCTGAAATTCTGGATTGCTCGCCTCACTCGCTGGCTGCTCCTGCCGGAGATGATGTCAGTAGCGCCCGGTGACTCTAGCGGCGGGATCGTCGCTTACGGCCAGCCAAGTCTGTGTTCGCTGTGCGAAAGCCAGAACGACGGCTTTCCGACAAGGGCTACAGCGCAAGCCATGCTGTCCAGGCAGCAGCAGTGAACCCAGCAAGCAGCATGATAGCCACTCCGTTTGGTGAAGGACGCCGTATCGGCACCGGCGACTCGCAGCGCAGCGATG